>NZ_QODJ01000037.1:0-47877 GCF_009935965.1 Pseudomonas sp. L13 | reverse complement strand
GCGCAAAAGTAAGCAAAACGCTCTTGCCCCACCACTCGGCACCTCGCTTAGGCTCGGTGTGCCCGTAATCCGCCAGTAATTTGGGGGGCCGCCGCCACGCGCCATCCATGGCGCGGGGCGGCTAAACCGGCATCCCTGCCGGTTTACCCCCCAAATCCCTGTCGAATTCCGGCCAGCGTGGTTTGACGGGGCGCCTAAGATCAAGATCAAAAGCAGATCAAGAGCGACTCGCTTCGCATCGTGGTTAGCTTGGGCAGCAGCGGCTTTTTGTGTAGGTACTTATGGCCCAATCGCAGGCAAGCCAGCTCCCACATTTAGATCGCGCCGGCCACATTCATGGCGCAGCCAACCACTGCCCCACAATCCCCGCATACGCCCCCGTCGCCACACTCAAATGCAACCACTGATCCACATAACTCTTCCAGGCCACATCATCGCGCGGCAACAAAAACGCTTTTTCACTGTACTGCATCGGTTGCTCCGGGTTGACCGCGCACAACCCAGGCTTGAGCTTCTGCTGATAACGCGCCTCGCTGGCGTCGGTAATCATCACATCGGCTTTGCCCGCCAGCAGTTCATCAAAAATCGTCACGTTGTCATGCAGGCGAATCTGCGTCTGGCCCAGGTGCGCACGGGCAAACACTTCATTGGTGCCACCGGCGGGTTCGATCACTCGCACCTGGGGCTGGTTGATCTGTTCCACCGTCTGGTAGCGCTGCACATCGGCGCAGCGCACCAGTGGGATCTTGCCATCGACCCCGAGAGACTGGCTGAAGAAGGCTTTTTTCTGACGTTCCAACGACACGGAAATACCGCCCACCGCGATGTCGCAGCGTTGGGCCAGAAAGTCCGGCATCAGGGTTTTCCAGGTGGTGGGCACCCAGTTGATTTTAGCGTTGAGGCTCTTGGCCAGGGACTCGGCCATGGCAATGTCGATGCCTTCGTAGCCGCCGTCGCTGCGCAGCGAGGTGTAAGGCTTGTAGTCGCCGGTGGTACACACGGTGAGGGTGCCGCGCGCAATCACTTCATCAAGGCGAGATGCAGCGGTGTCGGCCTGGGCGACATTGGCCAGGCTTGCCAGTACACAGAGGGCCAGAGGCGCTTTCATGGAGTCGAATCCTTAGGGCACGGTCGAAGCCGCCATAATGCCCGTTTTTTGTAGGAGCGAGCTTGCTCGCGAAAAACCTGAGTGCGCCGCTGTGAATCAGGCGCCCCGCGTTATTGTTGACGATCTTCGCGAGCGAGCTCGCTCCTACAGACAGAATGTTTAGCCAAACTGCAACTAAACTCCGTCAAGCCTGAATTGACCTGCGTAACCCGGCGTGTGACGCTCAGGTATCTCTATCACTGTGACTTGCGCATGCACGCTTGCCCCGACACTCACACCGCGACATTGCCGTCTGCGCTTGCGTTCTGGGCCTTGTTCCATTGCCGGCACGCGCGCCCGCCAGATACCTCTCTCCTACGTTGATCTACCCCCATGGATGACGCGCACCTGTGCGCATCTGCCTGGCGGCGCCTGCGCGCTTGCCTGACGCAAACGTATGAGAATTCCCATGAGTGTTTTTGCCAGCCTGCACGAAGCCCAGGCGTTCCTTGAACAGAACCCCGACATTGAGATGTTCGAGCTGTTTATCCTCGACAATAACGGCGTACCGCGCGGCAAGCTGCTGCACCGCGACGAACTGCTGGCGGTGTACGAAAGTGGCCGGCCCCTGCCCAGCACCATCCTCGGCCTGACTATCAATGGCGATGACGTAGAAAACTCCGGGCTGGTGTGGGAGGTGGGGGATATCGATTGCCGCGCCTACCCGATCAGCGGCAGCTTGCAGCGCATGCCGTGGCGCTTGATCCCCACCGCGGCGGTGCAAGTCAGCATGCACCCCAGCGAAGGCCTGCCCGCCACCGTGGCCGACCCCAGGCACCTGCTGGCCAAGGTTATCGAGGCGCTCAAGGCCGACGGTTATTACCCGGTAATGGCGGCGGAGCTTGAGTTCTACCTGCTCGACCAGAAGCCCGACAGCAACGGCCGCCCGCAACCGGCGCGGGATGTGGATGGCAATCGCCCGCGCTCGACTCAGGTCTACGGCCTGCGCGAACTGGAGCAGATCGAGCCGTTTCTTGCCGACCTCTACAGCGCCTGCAAGCTGCAAGGGATTCCGGCGCGCACGGCCATCTCCGAGTACGCGCCGGGCCAAGTGGAAATCACCCTCGAACACCGCACCGACGCGCTGCAGGCGATGGACGAAGCCGTGCGCTACAAACGCCTGGTCAAGGGCGTGGCGCACAAGCATGGAATGACCGCCTGTTTCATGGCCAAGCCGTTCGACGACCTGGCCGGCACCGGTATGCACATGCATGTCAGCCTGGCCGATGCCCAGGGCAGTAACCTGTTTGCCAGTGAAGCGGCAGACGGCACGCCGCTGCTGCGCCAGGCCGTGGGCGGCATGCTCAGTACCTTGCTCGATTCACTGTTGATGTTCTGCCCCAACGCCAACTCTTATCGACGCTTCCAAACCAACAGCTATGCGCCGCTCGCCGCCACCTGGGGCGTGGACAACCGCACCGTCAGCCTGCGTGTGCCCGGCGGCCCGGCACAATCGCGGCATATCGAACACCGTATCTGCGGCGCCGACGCCAACCCCTACCTGGCGGCCGCCGCCATTCTGGCCGGCATTCATCGAGGCATCCGCGAACAGCTCGACCCTGGCGCCCCGGTGGAGGGCAACGGCTACGCCCAGGCCAAGGAGCTGCTGCCCACCGACTGGCTGACCACCTTGCGCGCGCTGGAAACGTCCCGCTGGGCACCGGACGCGTTCGGGCGTGAATTCCTCGGCGTTTACCTGGCGGTCAAACGTGCCGAATACCGCCAATTCATGGGCGAGGTGGGGGAGCAGGATTGGCGCTGGTATTTGCACCAGGCATGATCGATTTTGGCGGGTAGGGGCTTTCGACCTTTTTTTCACGTTGCGGCGGTTAAGCTGCGAATCAAGGTCGTTTACTACCGTTTCATTCACATGAGCCCGCGATGTCGCCACAACCTCCATCCTCCATCGAGACCGAATTCACCGAGCGCTATGACCGTGAGCATGCCAGGGGCTGTGGCGACCCGCGCCCGCCCAGGCTGTTGCAGCGCCTGTCGGCGTGGCGCGATGCGCGGCTGGTGCGCCAAGCCCTGAAGGTGGCGGGCGAGCCTGGGCTTATCCTCGACCTGGCGTGCGGTTCCGGGCGCTTCTGGCCGGTGCTGGCCGAACACGTCAACCGCGTGATCCTGGCCTCGGACAACTCCCAGGCGATGCTCGATCACGCGCGTACCCATCACCCGGGCGCGTTGCTCAAGCGTGTCAAAACATTCCAGGGCTCAGCGTTTTCCATTGGCCTTTCGGCGAATGCGGTGGACTGCATTTTCTGCCTGGATTTGTTTCGCCATGTGCCCGACAGCGATGCACGACTCATGTTGTTGCACGAGTTTCACCGCGTCAGCCGCGACACCGTGATTGTGGCCGTGAACGTGGGCACGCCGGTAGAGAGCGAGTTTCGCCAAGCCGGCTTCAAAATCCTCAACTACCAAGAGTTCCTGCCGGGCTCGCGACTATGGTGCGTCTACGTTTTGCGTAAGAAGGGATAACTCCCCTTTGTCGGACTATTCTTCATCTCCTGTCGGAGTTTTCATGATGGCGTGTGCACTGCGGATGCTCGCAAGCCCCTTTCGCGATATATACTGCGCGCCATTCTTCAAGGGAGAGCCGTGTGGCCATCGATATTCACTGGATCTGCGACAACGATAGCCTCGGCCAGCATTGCGCCGAATGGCAGCAGTTGCCATTCGTCGCCCTCGACACCGAATTCATGCGGGTCGACACCTTTTACCCTATTGCCGGGCTGATCCAGATCGGTGATGGCGTACGCGCTTACCTGATCGACCCCCTGACCATCGACAATTGGCAACCTTTGGCCGCCTTGCTGGAAAACCCAGCGGTGATCAAGGTGGTGCACGCCTGCAGCGAAGACCTGGAAGTGCTGTTGCGCCTGACCGGCAGCTTGCCGGTGCCGTTGTTCGACACCCAATTGGCGGCGGCGTACCTCAACCTCGGTTTCTCCATGGGCTACTCGCGCCTGGTGCAAGCGGTGTTGGATATCGAGCTGCCCAAGGGTGAAACCCGCTCCGACTGGCTGCAGCGGCCCTTGTCGGAGACGCAGATCAGCTACGCCGCCGAAGACGCGGTGCACCTGGCCGAGGTTTACACCCGCCTGCGCCCGCAACTGTCGGACGACAAATACGCCTGGGTATTGGAAGACGGCGCCGAACTGGTGGCCAACCTGCGCCGCGAGATCGACCCCTACGAGCTGTACCGCGACGCCAAGCTGGCGTGGAAATTGTCCCGTGCCCAACTCGCAGTGCTGCGTGAACTGTGCGCCTGGCGCGAGCAGCAGGCCCGTGCCCGCGACTTGCCGCGCAACCGCATCATTCGCGAACACGCGTTGTGGCCCTTGGCCAAATCCCAGCCGGATAACCTCGCCGCCCTGGGCAAGATCGAAGACATGCACCCGCGCACCGTGCGCCAGGACGGCCAGTTCCTGCTGGACCTGATCAAACGCACCGCCAGCGTGCCCATGGACCAATGGCCGCCTGCCGTGGCAGAACCATTACCCGTGGACGCCGCCGCGTTGATCAAGCAACTGCGGGCCCTGGGCCAAACCTTCGCCGAGCGCCTGGAGATGGCGCCGGAACTGATGCTGCGCAAGAAAACCCTCGAAGCCCTGGTTAAAAGTGGCTACCCCGATGGGCCTTACCAATTGCCAGACTCGCTGCGTGGCTGGCGCCGCGAGTTGATGGGCCAGGCGTTGCTCGACAGCCTGGCCAATGCCGGAGAACAGCCTTGAAACGTATTTGCTCCATCTACCGCAGCTCCAAACGCGTCGGCATGTACCTCTATGTGCTCAAGAGCGATGCCCTCGAACGCGTGCCGGAAGGCCTGATCACGATATTCGGCAAACCGGCGCATGCCTTCGATCTGGTGCTGACACCCGAGCGCAAGCTGCAACAGGAAGATATCGTGCAAGTCCTGGAAAACCTCGACAAGCAGGGCTACCACCTGCAAATGCCGCCGGCCGAGGACGAATACATCGAGCACTTGCCCGAAGAGTTGCTGCGCCGCAACGACCCGATGTGATCGACCAGTGCCCGCCTCAGGGCACAGTTTCAATGGAATCGTATTAGAGGACGGTGGCCGTAAGAATGCGGGCGGCCGTCTGCACTGTTTTTTCAAAGGTTTGAACCATGCGTGTTCTGATTGCTGAACAGGATCATCCGCTCTACGCCCAATTGCTCAGGGACGCCGCCCCAGACCTCGAAGTGCTGACCAGCGGCGACTCGGCCGAACTTTCGCGCCTGGCCGCCGACTGCCCGGTGTGGCTGGGCCAGCCCGATCTGTTGGCGACTCTGCTGCGCCAGGGCCATCACCCGCAATGGCTGCAATCGACCTGGGCGGGCATCACGCCGCTGCTGGCCGATGGCTTGCCCCGCGACTATCGCCTGACCCGCGCGGTGGGCATTTTTGGCCAGGTCATGGCCGAGTTTGTCCTCACCTACATGCTGGGCCACGAGCGCGAAGTGCTGGCGCGGTTGGTCAGCCAGGTGGAGCGCAAGTGGGATAACCGCATGGGCCAGAGCCTGGCGGGGCGCAAGGCGCTGATCGTCGGCACCGGTGACATCGGCCAGAGCGTGGCCGAGTTTCTGCTGCCGTTCGGCGTGCAGCTGTATGGCATCGCCAGTCAGGCTCGCGAGCAGGCACCCTTTATCGAAGTGGCCGGGCTCGACCAGTTGGGCCGGCTGGTGGGGGAGGTGGATTACGTGATCAACCTGCTGCCCAACACGCCTGATACCCATGACGTGTACGATGCGGCGCTGTTCAAGCAATTCAAACCCACCGGTTTGTTTATCAACGTGGGACGTGGCGTGGCGGTGGTGGACGCCGACCTGGTCGAGGCGCTCAAAGAAGGGCACCTGGCCGGCGCGGTGATCGACGTGTGCCGCCAGGAGCCCTTGCCGCAACGCCACCCGTTCTGGACGGCGTGGGGTTTGCTGTTGACCGGGCACAGCTCGGCCCCGACCTCGCCGCCGATGATGGTGGAGTTGTTTGTGCAGAACGTACGCGCCTACCAGGCCAAGCAAGCACTGCGCGGGGAAGTGGATTTCGAGCGCGGTTACTGAAGAGCTTGCCCAATGGCCTCCTGTAGGAGCGAGCTTGCTCGCGAAAAACTCACAGGCGCCGCGCTTATCCAGAAAGTGCGCGTCATCGTTGACGTTCTTCGCGAGCAAGCTCTCTCCTACAGAGGGTCGGAAGGTCAGAGGGCGATGCTTAGAGGCTGAAGTCCCCCTCGGACACCAGCTCGCTCAACGGCTTGCGCGGGCTCGGCATTTCGCGCCCTTGCAGGTACTCCGGCAAACTCGACTTGTCCCCCAACTTGCCCACCGCCACGGCCGCATGTAGCGCATAACCCTGGGGAATCTTCAGCTCCTTGCGGGTCAGTTCCTGATCGAAACCGGCCATGCCGTGGGTGTGCCAGCCACTGAGGCTGGCTTGCAGCGCCAGGTGGCCCCAGGCCGAGCCGGTGTCGAAGGTGTGCCACAGCGCCGGGGTTTCTTCGGTGGCGCCGGGGGCGATGAAGTCGGTTTTCGACGCGATGATCACCAAGGCCGACGCATGCTGCGCCCAATTGCGGTTGAATTCATTGAGCAGGCCCAGGAAACGCTCCCAGTCCGGCGTGTCACGGCGCGCATATAAAAACCGCCACGGCTGCGAGTTGTAGGCCGAAGGCGCCCAGCGTGCGGCTTCGAAGAAACTTAGCAGCGTGTCCTGCGGGATGCTCTCGCCGGTGAAGGCGCGGGGCGACCAGCGCTCGGTGAATTGGGTGTGGATCGGATAATCGGCAACGCGGGGGTTATTGCTCATGGACAGATCCTGATGAAAAAACCGGGATTCAAAGCTACTGCGCCCACTCAGGCCTGACAAGTCTTGCAACACCGTCAGTCGTAAGCGCTTGGCCCCAACGGGCTTGGGCACTAGACTGGCGGCCTTTTCACCTTCCGATACTGATGCAGAGCCATGGCCGCCAAAGTCGAACCTTTCTGGATACGCAAAACCCTTGAGCACCTCGATCAGGAGGAGTGGGAGTCATTGTGCGACGGCTGTGGCCTGTGTTGCCTGCAAAAGCTTGAGGATGAGGAAGACAACAGCGTCTATTACACGCGTATCGCCTGCAAACTGCTCGACCTGAAAACCTGCCAGTGCACCGATTACCCCAACCGCCGCGCCTCGGTGCCCGACTGCATCCAGCTCACGCCGGGCCAGGCCGACCAATTCAAATGGTTGCCGCCGACCTGCGGTTACCGCCTGGTCAGCGAGCGCAAGGACTTGCCGCTGTGGCATCACCTGGTCTGCGGTGACCGTGACGCGGTGCACCACGAACGCATTTCCCAGTCCGGGCGCATGCTCAGCGAAGGCAGCGTGCCCGAGGACGACTGGGAGGATTACCTGATTTTCCGCGCAGGCTGAACGAGGAGTGTGTATGAAGGTGGCCGCCAAGTGGGCAGCGGGCCTGGTCGTGCTGGCGCTGAGCGGGCCGGGCTGGTGCGCGAAAAAAGTCGACCTGGATTACCACATCAAGCTGTTGCCCCAAAGCCAGCAGGCCGAGGTGCGCGTCAGCCTGTCCCAGGGCGCGGCGGTGCGCAGCCTGAACTTCGACCTGGGCCGCGACGGTGACTACAGCGACTTCAAGGCCGATGGCCGGTGGCAGATCACCGGCAACCGTGGCCTGTGGCAACCCAGTGCCGACAAGGCCAGCCTGACCTACCGGGTACGCCTGGCCCATGCGCGCAAGCCCGGCGTTTATGACACACGGATCACGCCCGCCTGGGCGTTACTGCGCGGCGAAGACCTGGTGCCGGCCGCACGTCTCGACCAGCAAGACGGCACCGAGCTGGTCTCACGCTTGATGTTCGAACTGCCTACCGGGTGGAAGAGCGTCGAAACCGCCTGGCCGCGCATCGGGCAGAACAAATTTCGCATCGACAACGTGTCGCGCCTGTTCGACCGCCCCACCGGCTGGATGCTGGCGGGCAACCTCGGCAGCCGCCGTCTGCGCCTGGGTGAAACCGACGTCACAGTGGCCTCGCCAAAGGGGCAGGGCATGCGTCGCATGGACGTGCTGACGTTGCTGACGTTTGTCTGGCCCCAGGTGGAAGCCGCGTTCCCGCGTCATCCCGGCAAATTGCTGATCGTTGGCGCCAGTGACCCGATGCGGCGAGGGGCTTATTCGTTACGCGACTCGATCTACCTCAACAGCCGCACGCCGCTCGTTGGCGAAAATGGCAGTAGCCCGTTGCTGCGCGAAGTGGTGCAGGCCATCGGGCGCTTTAATGACCACGACAGCAGTGACTGGATCAGCGAGGGCTTGGGCGAGTACTACGCGATTGAACTGATGCGGCGTGCCGGTGGCATCACCGATGAACGCTATGCGGCGATCCAGGCGCGGCTGACCAAGGAAGGCAAAGACGTCACCACGCTCAAAGGCGAGCACGTCAACGGCGCGACGCTGGCGCGTTCGGTGGTGGTATTGCAGGAGCTGGACCGAGAGATTCGCGTGAAGACCCACAACAAACGCTCCCTGGACGATCTGGCGCAGGCAGTGATGCGGGTGAACAGCATCAATACCAAAGAGTTCGTGCAGTTGGCCGAGAGTGTGATCGGTGAGTCGTCGGTGGTACTGGACAGCAAACTGCTGCGCTGATCCCAACCCCTGTGCAATTCAAAATGTGGGAGGGGGCTTGCCCCC
This sequence comes from Pseudomonas sp. L13, assembly GCF_009935965.1. Lineage (NCBI taxonomy): Bacteria > Pseudomonadati > Pseudomonadota > Gammaproteobacteria > Pseudomonadales > Pseudomonadaceae > Pseudomonas > Pseudomonas sp. L13. The sequence continues at coordinate 39,039 of NZ_QODJ01000037.1, read as the reverse complement.
GATGGCGGTGGGTCAGCAAAAAGTAGGCTGCTGACACTCTGCTATCGGGGGCAAGCCCCCTCCCACATTTGAATGTCCATGTCCAAGTCTTGGTTCAGGCTTTAGGTTTCACCGCCTTTTCAGCCGCCACTTCGGCCTTGGTCTTCAAGTTCTTCAACTCTTCCCCAGCGCGCTCGATTTTCGTGCGCACGCTGTTCATTTCCTGGCGGCCCTGTTCCAGTTTGTCCTTGAGCGAACTGTGCCCGGTAAAACCACGGGCCAGTGCCACGCCACCAATCGCCACCTGGATCAAGCCGAAAATCCCGCCGCGGCGCAGACCTTTGCCCACCATCATCACCCCACCGGCCACTGAGCCGATGCGCTCCCAGCCATGCACGTTCTGGGTGGGTTGAGGCTTCAACGGTGTGGCTTCGATGATAGGTCGCAAGGTTTTGCTGTCGCTCATGATCAGTCTCCAACAAGGGCAAGTGTTACTAGCTGACTGCGCGCATGTGCCGGATGTTCCCGCAATCTCAGTACTTGGGGCCCGAACGGGTGTTGTTGCCCTTGGCCAGGCGGTCATAGAGCACCACGTTGACTGTGGCCGCCAGGTTCATGCAGCCGGTGGTGGGGATATACACCACGTCCTCGCACCAGTCGCGGATCTCTTTGTCCAGGGAGCCGTCTTCGGGGCCGAAGATATACAGCGCGCGGTCGGGGTGGGTGTATTCAGGCAACGGGCGGGCGCCTTCGACCAGTTCCACGGCCACCGGGATGCAGCCTAAGGGCAGGATCTTTTTCAGGTCGTCGATGCCGATCAGCGGGATGTCGTGGTGCACCTTCTTGGTGTCGGTGATGAAATCCCGGGCGCGCTCGTAACGCACGCCGGTGTAGAACACCGAGGCCACGCCGTAGCAGCCGGCGGCACGCATCACCGAGCCGACGTTTTCGGGGGATTTGGGGTTGTACAGACCGATGCAGCTGTAGCGTTTATTGCCCACGGGAGTGCCTTTGAAAAAGGCAGCAGTATAGCTGCAAGCTACAAGCTGCAAGTTAAAAGCCGAGCGGCTTTTTCTTGAGGCTTGCAGCTTGGAGCATTCAGCTGCCTTTTTTCATCAACCCCGCCAACGCCGCAAACGGGTTGTGCGTCGCCTTGGCAATGCTCGGGCTGCTGGTGGAGCCTTCGCCGAAGTACTGCTGGTCGGTGTAGCGCGAGTGTTCGTTGTCGTGGCAGTACAGGCACAGCAACTCCCAGTTGGAACCGTCCTGGGGGTTGTCATCATGGTTGTGGTTGCGGTGGTGGACGGTCAGTTCACTCAAGCGCTTGCCGGAAAACTCACGGGCGCAGCGGCCACACACGTGGGGGTACATCTTCAAGGCTTTATCGCGGTAGCCCATTTCGCGGTCGCGCTGGGCATCGGCGAGGATGCGGTCCAGCTTGGCGGTGTGGGAGGGCGGGTTGTTCGAGCTCATCATGGCTCCTGGCTATTATTGGGTGGTTCACGGATAGGGTTGATTCTAGCCGCTCCCACAGGGGATTGGCGCGATTGAATCAACCGTGATCAGCCCTTGAGCTTCTCTGCAATCCAGATGGTATGCCGCGTGCCCTTGTTGCCATGGGCAAACACTTGCACTTCCTCGGCCTTGAAACCGGCCTTGCGCAGTTTGTCACTGAACAGCTTGTCGGCGCTGGCCGACCACACCGCCAGTACGCCTTTGGGCCGCAGAGCCTTGGCACAAGCGGCCAGGCCGCTGGCCGAGTACAGCCAACTGTTGGCCTTTTGCGTGAGCCCCTCGGGGCCGTTGTCGACGTCGAGCATGATCGCGTCAAAGCCTTGGGGTTCGGCCTGCAATACCTTGGCCACGTCTTCCTGGCGGATCACGGTGCGCGGGTCCAGCAGCGGGCGACCGGATTTCTCTCCCAGCGGCCCACGGTTCCATTCCACGACGCCGGGCACCAGCTCGGCCACCACCACTTCGGCAGTCTTGCCCAAATGCTTGAGCGCTGCGGCCAGGGTAAAGCCCATGCCCAGGCCGCCGATCAACACCCGCGAACCCGGGCGCCCGGCCACTTTGCGGCAGGGAATCTCCGCCAAGGCGTCTTCGGAACCGTGCATGCGCGTGTTCATTAGTTGGCCACCGTCACCGCCCTGGATCTTGATAACGAAGTCCTCGCCGTATTCGAACAGGCACAAGGCACCGCCGTTGTCGGGGATTGGGGTGGTGTCCAGCAGAACGAAACGTTTCATGGAAATCTCATTGGGAAGGGCATTCTTGCGCGGTTGGGAGTAGCCTTAGGGCATTCCGGTCAGGCCATGGAGCCATCGATGAAGTGCAGCATTCTAACGGTCATTGTGTTGAGCGCGCTCGCATTGGGTAATGCGCAGGCTCAGGAGTTACAAACCGTACCGGTCGCGCCCACGCCAACCCCAGGCGCGCCGGGCACGCCAACGCCCACGTTGTACCCGCAAGTCACGCCGCCCGTTGCGCCCAAGACCCATAATGGCTCGCCACCGCTGGCGCCCATCGTGCTGCCGGCACCGCCCAAGGACCAGACGGTCCCTGGCCTGCAGCAAAACGACAGCAAGCCAAAGACGCCAGGCGGCTAGACCAGGCCGAGGGCCTTGAACACAAAGGCATATTCGAGGGCGACGTCACGTAGCCCCTGATAGCGCCCGCTCATGCCGCCATGGCCGGCGCCCAGTTCGGTCTTGAGCAGCAGCAGGTTGTCGTCCGTCTTGGTATCGCGCAGCCTGGCCACCCACTTGGCGGCTTCCCAGTACTGCACGCGGCTGTCGTTATAGCCGGCGATCACCAGCGTGGCCGGGTAAGCCTGGGCGCTGACGTTCTCGTACGGGGCGTAGGCCTTGATGCGCGTATACACCTCGGGGTCCTCGGGGTTGCCCCATTCGTCGTACTCGGTGATGGTCAGCGGCAGTTCCGGGTCGAGCATGGTATTGAGCACATCGACGAACGGCACTTCGGCAATCGCCGCCTGGAACAATTCCGGGCGCTGGTTGAGCACCGCGCCGATCAACAGGCCGCCGGCACTGCCGCCGCTGATCGCCAGTTGCTGGGAGGTGGTCAGGCCCTGGGTGATCAAATGCTCGGCGCAGGCGATAAAGTCGCTGAAGGTGTTCTGCTTGTGTTCCTGCTTGCCGTTGCGATACCAGGCCTCACCTAGCTCACCGCCGCCGCGCACATGGGCGATGGCAAACGCCACGCCACGGTCGAGCAAACTCAGGCGCGCATGGGAGAACCACGGATCCAGGCTTGAGCCGTAGGCCCCGTAGCCATACAGGTACAGCGGCGTCGGCTTGCCGAGCTGGTCACGCTTGACCACCAGGCTGATGGGCACCTGGGTGCCGTCGGCGGACGTGGCCCACAGGCGTTGGCTGACGTAATCATCGGCGTTGAAGACGCCCAGCACTGGGGTTTCCTTGAGCACGACCTGCGTGCCTGTCGCCAGGTCGAGCTGGCGCACTTGGGCCGGACGGTTCAAGGCTTCATAGCGCAGGCGGATCTTGTCGCTGGGAAACTCCAGGCTGTTCTGCACGTAGAGGCTGTAGGCGGCGTCAGGCAATTGCACCCGATAGGCCGGCACGTTCTCAGGGTGCACTTCGATGACCGGCAGGCCACCAATGCGCAGGCTCAAGGTCATGGCGTTGGCGTTCAGGCTCACGCCGTCAAGCATGACCTCGTCGCTGTGGGGGATCAGGTTCTGCCAGTCGGCTTCGGTGGGCGGCGTGCCGGTGTCGGCGGCCACGTACAGCGCATGGTTGATGCCGTCGCGGTTGCTGCGGATAAACCAGGTCCACTCGCCATTGCGCTTGCCGTGGTCGACGTCGTATTCGTGGTCTTCGACCCGTGGCGCCAGACAGGTGAAGGCCAGGTGCGGTTGCTCGGCGTCCAGCGCCCAGACTTCGCTGGTGGTCTTGCTGCCCAGGGCCAGCAACAGTTGGCGTTCGGAGCTTGAGCGGTAGCAATGCAGGAAGAAACGGCCGTCGGGCTCGTGGAAGACTTCCTGCGCTGCGGTGCCGTCCAGGCGATAGCGATACAGTTTGTGCGGGCGATGGGTGTCATCCAGCTCACCGAAAAACAGCGTCAGGCTGTCATTGGCCCAGGTCATGCTGCCATCGCAGTTGTCGAACGCCAGTTCGCTGACCTTGTCGGTCGCCAATTCCTTCACGAACAGGGTGTAGATCTCTTCGCCGCTGGTGTCCAGGCTGTAGGCCAGGCGTTGGTGATCGGGGCTGATGCTGAACGCGCCCAGGGAGAAAAAGCCGCCATTGGCCAGCACGTTCGGGTCCAGCAACAGCTCTTCACTGCTGGTGTCCACCTGGTTGCTGTCATCGGCCGGGCGGCGGCAGCGGTAATGGCGGGCGTATTCGTCGCCGGCGGTGGTGCGGGTGTAATACAGATACGGGCCCCAAGGGGAGGGGAGGGACAGGTCGGTTTCCAGAATGCGGCCCTTGATCTCGTCGAACAGGGTCTCGCGTAACGCTTGCTGGTCGGCGAGTTGCGCTTCCTGCCAGGCGTTTTCGGCCTTGAGGTAATCGAGCACCTCAGGGTTGTCGCGTTCTTGCAGCCAGGCGTACGGGTCTGGGCCTGGGGCCTTGCGGGCAATCGGTGCGGTGGAAATAGGCATGAATAATTCCCTATCTGGCAGACGGTGGCAGGCATTGCAGCCGCGACACGCAAAAGCCGTTATCATAGCCGCCTGTTTGCCAACCTTGCCATGGACACCATGACCGAGAACGACTATCTGACCGCTTGGGGCCTTTACGCCTTCGCCGCTTTGGGCTGCCTGTTGGTGTGGTGGCGCATGACCCGCTGGATCTGGCGCTGGCTGCGCGAGCCCCTGCAATTGCTGATGGCGGTGTTGCTGCTCAGCCCGACCATTGTCGACCCGGTCAAGACCCAGTTTGCGCCGGCCGTGGCCATTACCGCCCTGGACCTGGTGCTCAAGGTCGGCAACAACGCCTGGCGCGCCATTTCCGACCTGTTCATGTACACGATGATCGCGTTTGCCCTGTACATCGTGTTCGTGCTGATCCGCTGGCCCATCGAGCGCGCCGCCAACGCTCGCCGTGAGCGCAAGGCGGCTGCGGATGCGGCCTTGACCGCCGAGCCGGAAGACGACGAACCGTTCCGTCGCCCGGCGCCTGCCGGTGGTATGCGGGTCGAACCGCGCCTTTAACGTTGTCTGCCCTGCAGCGAGAGCCCTGGCATGTGTGAATTATTGGGCATGAGTGCCAACGTCCCCACCGATATCGTGTTCAGCTTTACCGGGCTGATGCAGCGCGGTGGGCGTACTGGCCCGCACCGCGACGGTTGGGGCATTGCCTTTTATGAAGGCCGTGGCCTGCGCCTGTTCCAGGACCCGGCCGCCAGCAGCGAGTCGGAAGTCGCGTTGCTGGTGCAGCGTTACCCCATCAAGAGCGAAGTGGTGATCGGCCATATCCGCCAGGCCAATGTGGGCAAGGTCAGCCTGGCCAATACCCATCCGTTCGTGCGCGAGCTGTGGGGGCGTAACTGGTGCTTTGCCCACAACGGCCAGTTGGCGGACTTCAACCCCCGCGCCACCTTCTACCGCCCGGTGGGCGATACCGACAGCGAAGCGGCGTTCTGCGACCTGCTCAACCGCGTGCGCGAAGCCTTCCCCGAGCCGGTGGACATCGAACAAGTGCTACCCGACCTGATCGCCGCCTGCGCCGAATACCGCAGCAAAGGCGTGTTCAACTGCCTGCTCAGCGACGGCGACTGGCTGTTCTGCTATTGCTCGACCAAGCTGGCACAGATCACCCGGCGTGCGCCTTTTGGCCCGGCGCGCTTGAAAGATGTCGACGTGATCGTCGATTTTCAGGCCGAAACCACCCCCAATGATGTGGTAACGGTGATCGCCACCGAACCCTTGACCGACAACGAAAACTGGACCCGCTACGAACCGGGCCAATGGAGCCTGTGGCGACGCGGTGAATGTGTCAGCCAGGGCGTTACCGAGTAAGGAATCGAGCATGTTGCTGAGCTATCTGCGGTTGGTATTGTTTGCCGTTGGCTTGTTGGTCGGCGTGCAGGTGCCGGGGTTTATCAATGACTACGCCAAGCGCGTCGAGGCCCACCTGATCGAGGCCCAGACCGGCTTGCGCGGTTTCGAGTCCACGGCGCAGCAGTTCTTCAACGGTGATATGCAAGCCTTGGTGGCGCATTACCGCGCCAGCGATGACCCGGTATTCCAGAGCGACGCCAGCAGCCTGGGCGCCATGCTCGATCGCCAACTCGAGTTGGACAAGCAGTTCCAGGCCATGCAAGGCCCGTGGTACATCCGCGCCCTGCAAGTGGCGGTGGCCGCCGACCCGGATATCCGTCTGGAGACCTGGAATGGCTACAGCTACCAGATTCTGCTGACCCCCGAAGCCATGGGCTGGGGCCTGGGCGGGGCGATGTTGTTGTCATTCGGCATTGAATGCCTGTATCGCTTGATCGATTGGGTGGTATTGGGCGGCCGGCGCTTGCGCCAGAGCCGGCCCATCGAAGAGCGGGACTTGAAGGGCCTCTAACCCAGGGCCGACTCGGTCCAATGTGGGAGCTGGCTTGCCTGCGATAGCGGTGGTTCAGTCACAGATGTGCAGGCTGACCCATCGCTATCGCAGGCAAGCCAGCTCCCACAGTGTTAATCGGTTTTATTCAGGTGCATGCGTTCTGCACCGACTTCCTCGGCATAGCGCGCCACCACCTTCTGGCATAACCCGACAATCTCCTCCACCAACTCCACCCCCACGCGCCACGACACCACCACCTGCAAGTTCGGCAGGCGCTGGGCCATGGGCAACATCACCAATTCTCCCCGCTCCAGTTCTTCGCTGACCAGCACTGGTGGCAGCGCGCCAATGCCGAAGCCATCGCGCAGCAACCGGGTGATCGCCGACACCGAGTTCACACAGTTCATGCGCGGTGCGGCCACACCATTGGCCTGCATCAAACTCAATACGTCCTGGTGCGGGTGGGAGTTCTTCGAGTAAGTGATGATGCGTTCCTGGGCCAGTTCGGCGAGGGACGCGTAGTCGCGGTTGTAGATCGACTGGCTGGCCACGATCCAGGCCATGGGGTGGCTGGCCAGTTCCAGGCTGCGCACGGTTTCCAGGCGCAGCAGGTCGGTTTGCAGGATCAGGTCGAGGAAGCCTTTTTGCAGCTGATCGCTGAGGTTCAGCGCCGTATCGGCGATCAGCTCGATCTCTACCAGCGGGTACAGCTTCATCAACTCAGCAACCAGCGGGCTGAGCCAGGTGTGGATCACCGTGTCCATCGCGCCGATCCGAATGCGCCCGACCTTGCTGCTGGTGGTCTCCAGGGACTGTTTCAGGCCCTGCATGGTCACCATCATCTGCTCGGCATAGTCGAGCACTTTCAAGCCTTCCGGGGTCAGGCTCACGCCACGCGAATCACGCAGGAACAGCTTCACCCCCAACTCACTTTCCAGCACCGCGATGCGGCTGGAGATCGAGGCCTGGGTGGTGAACAGCTTCTCGGCCGTGAGCCGGAAGCTCTTGAGCTTGGCCACCCAGACGAAGGTTTCGAGGAACTTCAAATTCATGGGATCAACTTTTTCTTATGCATGGATCGGTTTTTATTAGTTGGACGTCGCACCGGGCAAGCGCCAAAAATCGAGCTATTCCACGATAAGCGTCGTCGGGGTGTCAGGACAAGTTGCGAGTTCTGCGTAAAAAATCCCACACTACAAGAAAACAAAGCCTACAGGAGCGACCACCGTGAGCCGCCTGCTACTGAACTGCGACATCGGCGAAAGCTTTGGCAACTGGACCATGGGTCTGGACGCGGAAGTCATGCCGTTCATTGATTGCGCCAACGTGGCGTGCGGTTTTCATGCCGGCGACCCGAGCATCATGCGCAAGACCGTCAGCCTGGCGTTCAAGCACGGCGTGCAAGTGGGCGCCCACCCGGCCTACCAGGACCTGCAAGGCTTCGGCCGGCGCTCCATGAACTACACGCCGCAGGAAATCCAGGACCTGTTGCACTACCAGATCGGCGCGCTGGACGGCATTTGCCGCGCCCAAGGCGGGCGCGTCAGCTATGTGAAACCCCATGGCGCGATGTACAACGACATGATGGCCAACCCGGCGCAATTGCGTGCGGTGATCCAGGCCGTGGCCGCTTACGGCGACCTGCCGCTGATGCTGCTGGCCACCCGCGACAACCGCGCGGCCCAAGCCTTGGGCGACGAATACGGCGTGACCCTGTGGTTCGAAGCCTTTGCCGACCGTGCCTATGACAGTAACGGCCACTTGGTGTCCCGCCAGTTGCCTGGCGCGGTGCACCACGATGCCGACACCATCGTGCAGCAGGCCCTGACCCTTTCCCGTGGCGAATCGCTGATTGCCAGCGACGGCATCCCATTGGTGCTACAGGCCAATACCCTGTGTGTGCATGGCGACAACGCCAGTTCGGTCGCCGCCGTGCAACGTATCCGCGAAGCGTTGAAAACAGCATGAACCCACGCATTGAAGTGGTGGCGATCGACTGTCTGATGGTGCGCCTGTTTGACGTGATCGCCGAAGCCAACATGCCGTGGATGCTCGCGGCTACCGAGCGCCTGCGCAACGGTTTTGGCCCGGCCTTGGTGGACCTGGTGCCGTCCTACACCACCTTGATGGTGCATTACGATCTCACGGCGCTGACCCCGGCCCAGGCCCGGGCGCTGATCGACCAGGCCCTCACCGATCTGCAACCCCAGGCGCAGGGCAGTGGCCAGTGCCATGTGCTGCCGGTGTGGTACGACCTGAGTGTCGGCCCGGAACTGACCTTGCTGTCCCAGCGTAGCGGGCTGGCCGTGGAGGAGGTGATCCGCCGCCACAGCGCCCACGAATATCAAGTGTTTGCTCTTGGTTTTGCCCCGGGGTTTGCCTTTATGGGGCTGGTGGACGAGATACTTGCCACGCCGCGCCTGAACACGCCGCGCAAACGCGTGGCCGCCGGCAGCGTCGGTATCGCCGAACGGCAAACCGCCGCGTACCCGGTGGTGTCCCCAGGCGGCTGGAACCTGATCGGCCGCACCCCGGCCAAACTGTTCGACCGTGAGCGCGACGGCTACAGCCTGATGCAGCCCGGCGACACGGTGCGCTTCGAAGCGGTCAGCCACGCGCAATTCATCAACCTGGGTGGCGATGACACGCCGCTGGAGGCGCAGGCATGAGCCGCTTGATCATCGAGGCCAGCACGCCGCTGTGCCTGTTGCAGGACGCCGGGCGATTCGGCGTGCGTCATCTGGGCGTGACCCAGGGCGGCGCGCTGGATTGGGTGTCGATGTCCTGGGCCAACTGGCTGCTGGACAATGCCCTGGATGCGCCCGTGGTGGAAATCACCCTCGGCGGCTTTACCCTGCAGGCTGAGGATTATTGCCTGCTGGCCTTGGCCGGTGCGGATCTGGGCGCCTATGTCGATGAACGTGCGATAAGCCCCGGTCGCAGTTTTGTTCTGCAAAAGGGCCAGCGCCTGCGCTTCACCCAGCCGTTCAACGGGGCACGCGCTTATCTGGCCGCGCCCGGTGGCTTTGATGCGCAGGCTGTACTGGGCAGTTGTGCCACGGTGGTGCGCGAGGCGTTGGGCGGGGTGGACGGCTTCGGCAAGGTCTTGGCCGAAGGCGGGCGGTTGGCTTATTCCGGTACGGGCGGCGCAATGAAGGTGCTGGCCGAGCCGAATGTGCAATCCGGTGCATCACTGGACGTGATCATCGGCGCGCAGATAGGCCAGTTCAGCGGGCAGAGTCTGTTCGACGCCTTCAACAGCGAATGGGCCCTGGACAGCCGTGCCGACCGCATGGGCATGCGCTTGCTGGGCACGCCGTTGCAGTACCAGGGGCCGTCGTTGATTTCCGAAGGGATTCCATTGGGCGCGATCCAGGTGCCACCGGATGGGCAGCCGATTGTGTTGCTCAATGACCGGCAGACCATTGGCGGTTATCCGCGGTTGGGCGCGTTGACGCCTTTATCCTTGGCGCGGCTGGCGCAGTGTTTGCCGGGGGAGAAGGTGCGGTTGGCACCGGTGGTGCAGGAGGCTGCGCATCGGCAGCACATCAAGTTTTTGCAGCGCTTTAGCCGACCCTTGTAGGAGCGAGCTTGCTCGCGAAAAACGTCAACGATAACGCGGGCATCCAGATGTACGCGGCGGTCTCAGGTTTTTCGCGAGCAAGCTCGCTCCTACAGTAAGGCGGTGGTGTTATTTGGAGAGAAAGCGCATACCCTCTTCCAACCCGCGCAGCGTCAGCGGATACATCTGATCCTCCACCAACTCCTGCACAATCCCCGTCGACGCCGTATAGCCCCAAGTATCTTTCGGGTAGGGGTTAATCCAGATCAGCTTCTTGTACTTGGCCATGAAGCGCTGCATCCACACATACCCCGGCTCCTCGTTCCAGTGCTCGACGCTGCCGCCGGCCTGGGTGATTTCATAGGGCGCCATGGCCGCATCGCCGATGAAGATCACTTTGTAGTCGGCGCCGTACTTGTGCAGCAGGTCTTGGGTGGAGGTGCGTTCGGAAGTGCGGCGCTGGTTGTTCTTCCACACTGACTCGTACACGAAGTTGTGGAAGTAAAAATACTCCAGGTGCTTGAACTCGGTTTTGCACGCGGAGAACAGCTCTTCGCAGATCTTCACGTGGGCATCCATCGAGCCGCCGATATCGAACAGTAGCAACAGCTTGATGGTGTTACGCCGCTCGGGGCGCATCTGGATATTCAGCAAGCCGGCATCGCGGGCGGTGTGGTCAATGGTGCCGTCGATATCCAGCTCTTCGGCCGCGCCTTGGCGGGCAAACTTGCGCAGGCGGCGCAGGGCGATTTTGATGTTGCGCGTGCCCAGTTCCACCTGGTCGTCGAGGTTCTTGTACTCGCGCTGGTCCCAGACTTTCACCGCCTTGCCCTGGCGTTTGCCAGCGTCACCCACGCGAATGCCTTCGGGGTTGTAGCCGCCAGAACCAAACGGGCTGGTGCCGCCGGTGCCGATCCACTTGTTGCCACCGGCGTGGCGTTCTTTCTGTTCTTCCAGGCGTTTCTTGAATTCCTCGATGAGCTTGTCGAGGCCACCCAGGGACTGGATCTGCGCGCGTTCTTCATCGCTCAAGGAACGTTCGAACTCCTTGCGCAGCCATTCTTCGGGGATCAGTGCCTGCAGGTGGTCGTCGAGCTTTTCCAGGCCGTTGAAATAGGCGCCGAAGGCCCGGTCGAACTTGTCGAAATGCCGCTCGTCCTTGACCAGGATCGCCCGGGCCAAATAATAAAACTCGTCCATGTCGGCGAAGGTCACGCGCTGTTTCAGCGCGTTGATCAGGTCGAGCAGCTCGCGCACCGACACCGGTACCTTGGCGGCACGCATTTCGTTGAACAGGTTGAGCAGCATCAGCGATTACCGCGACGGCTCATGAACGCCAGACGCTCCAGCAACTGCACGTCTTGCTCGTTCTTAACCAAAGCGCCGGCCAGGGGAGGGATGGCCTTGGTCGGGTCGCGCTCGCGCAGCACCGCTTCGCCAATATTGTCGGCCATCAGCAGCTTGAGCCAGTCGACCAGTTCGGAGGTGGAAGGTTTTTTCTTCAGGCCCGGCACCTTGCGCACATCGAAGAACACGTCCAGCGCTTCGCTGACCAGGTCTTTCTTGATGTCGGGGTAGTGCACATCCACGATCTTTTGCAGGGTGGTGCGGTCGGGGAAGGCGATGTAGTGGAAGAAGCAGCGGCGCAGGAACGCGTCCGGCAGCTCTTTCTCGTTGTTGGAGGTAATGATGATGATCGGGCGTTTCTTGGCCTTGATGGTCTCGTCGATTTCGTAGACGTAGAACTCCATCTTGTCGAGTTCTTGCAGCAGGTCGTTGGGGAACTCGATGTCGGCCTTGTCGATTTCATCGATCAGCAGGATCACCCGCTCTTCGGACTCGAAGGCTTCCCACAGCTTGCCCTTCTTCAGGTAATTGCGCACGTCGTGCACTTTGTCCACGCCCAGTTGCGAGTCACGCAGGCGGCTGACCGCGTCGTACTCGTACAGGCCCTGGTGCGCCTTGGTGGTGGACTTGATGTGCCAGGTGATCAACTTGGCACCGAAGGATTCGGCCAGTTGCTCGGCAAGCATGGTCTTGCCGGTGCCCGGTTCGCCCTTGACCAGCAGCGGCCGCTCCAGGGTGATGGCGGCGTTGACGGCCAGTTTCAGGTCATCGGTAGCCACATAGGCCTGGGTGCCTTCGAACTTCATCGGTCATTCCTCGAATTCATCAATGGCCTGACTATACCGCGCAGCCCCGGCGACTGTGAACGCAGACGGGGCATTCAGTCTCTGAATGGCGGGTCACATCGACCCTGGCCCATACAGGAATTGTGTGAGCTGGCTTGCCTGCGATGGCGGTGTATCAGTGACAGATGAGTTGGCTGACCCACCGCCATCGCAGGCAAGCCAGCTCCCACAGGGTTAATCAGCGCTGGGTTTGGGTTGTTCATAACGGGCATTAAACGCCTGGATAAACCCATTACGCAGAATCGCGATCACTGCCCCAAACGCACTGACATTTTGCTGATGCACGCTACCGCTCAGCTCCACACGGGTGGCGAACTGGTTTTTACGCTGGTTTTTCAGCACGGTTTCGCTGGCGCCCACCACGGCTTCCCAGATCGAGCGGAAGATATTCTTGTCCTGGTTTTCAACGTCTTGTTGCCAGTCGAACACCTCCACATCCCGCAATAGCGGCTTGATGTAGCCGGTGAGCCGGCCCTTTTCAGCCTGGGCTTCGATCACCACGTCACCCGTGCCGGCCTTGAAATCGAACTTGCCATAGGCCGATGCAAAGTCATTCATGCGCTTGAGTTGCAGGTCGCGGGCGCGGAAGCGGAATTCGAACTCTTCGAAATCGCTCAGCGGATCAAAGGTGGCGTTGGCCTCCAGGGGCGCCTGGCCTTGCAGCAGTGCCTTGCCTTCAAAACGCGCGTCGCGCTTGCCTTTGACATCCACCACATTGGTCAGGTTATAGAAGCTGGCGTTGACGCCAGTGGCGTTGATATTCACCTGGGGCTTGGAGCTGAAGTTATGGAAGGCGATCTCGCCGTCTTCGATGCGCACTTCGTTGAGAGTGATCGGCAACAGTTTGCGCAGTTGTTCCTGCCAATCGGTGCCTTTACCGGTCTGAGACGCCTGCTTGTTGGCGCCCCCGTCGACGAAGTTGATCTGCGGGCGCACAAAATGCCCCTCGGCCACGACGGCGTGGTCGTACCACAGCGAATGCCAGCTCACCGCGAACTCGATCAGCGGCGCCTTGACGAACGGTACCGGAACTTTGCCGTCCACCTTGACGATTTGCAGGCCATTGATCCGGTAGGCGCCGCGCCATAGCGCCAGGTCCACATCGGCAATCTCGCCGCGGTAATCGCCCATGTTGGCGAGTTTATCGTTCAGGTAGTTGCGCACCAGGTAGGGCAGCGCGATGTGCACGGCAATCAGGACCAGCACCAGAGCGGCGATTGTCCCTAACGGCCAACTGTAGCGACGTTTCATAGGGCAGTTCTCCTTGCTTGTAGGAGATTGACTGTTCTGATTGGCGCAACGTTCCTCCGTCTGGACGCTCGGGAGCACGAGGCATACCCTTGGGGCCTTTCCCAACGCCTCGACAATAGGAACCGCCATGAGCCGCATCTTTGCAGACAACGCGCACTCCATCGGTAACACGCCTCTGGTCCAGATCAACCGCATCGCACCGCGTGGCGTGACGATCCTGGCCAAGATCGAAGGGCGCAACCCGAGTTATTCGGTGAAGTGCCGCATTGGCGCCAGCATGGTCTGGGATGCGGAAAGCAGCGGCAAGCTCAAGCCGGGCATGACCATTGTCGAGCCCACTTCGGGCAACACCGGTATCGGCCTTGCCTTTGTCGCCGCTGCCCGTGGCTACAAACTGCTGCTGACCATGCCGTCGTCCATGAGCCTTGAGCGCCGTAAAGTGCTCAAGGCTCTGGGCGCCGAACTGGTGCTGACCGAGCCGGCCAGGGGCATGAAGGGCGCTATCGACAAGGCCGCCGAGATCGTCGCCAGCGACCCGGCCACCTACTTTATGCCGGCCCAGTTCGACAACCCGGCAAACCCTGCGATTCACGAGAAAACCACTGGCCCGGAAATCTGGAACGACACCGATGGCGCCGTGGACGTGCTGGTGGCGGGCGTGGGTACCGGCGGCACCATCACTGGGGTGTCGCGCTATATCAAGAACACGGCGGGCAAGCCGATTATGTCGGTGGCCGTGGAGCCCATGGTTTCCCCGGTGATCACCCTGGCCTTGGCGGGTGAAGAGATCAAGCCCAGCCCGCACAAGATCCAGGGGATCGGCGCCGGTTTCGTGCCGAAAAACCTCGACCTGTCGATGGTCGACCGCGTCGAGCTGGCGACCGATGAAGAATCCAAGGTCATGGCCCGGCGTTTGATGCTGGAAGAGGGTATTTTGTGCGGGATCTCCTGTGGCGCCGCCATGGCCGTGGCCGTGCGCCTGGCCGAGAAGCCGGAAATGCAGGGCAAGACCATCGTGGTGATCTTGCCGGACTCCGGTGAGCGCTACCTGTCGAGCATGTTGTTCAGCGATTTGTTTACCGAACAGGAAAACCAGGCCTGAATCGACTGTAGGAGCGAGCTCGCCCGCGAAAAACTTGAGAACGCCACGTTGTATCAGTAAACCCTCGTTATCGTTGAGGTTCTTCGCGAGCAAGCTCGCTCTTACAGAGGTTGCGGGGTGTTGATACAGGTCAGTCTGTTTTCCTGGGCCTTCTGCATAATGGCTCAAGTGTTTATCATGGCCGGCTGTTACGTCTGGTTTCCCATTGACGGAAATTTGCTGGCCAGGCGCTTATTTCCAGGAGTTGCTGCATGACCTTTTCTTTGGCCGCCAAACTGTCGGTGTTGCTGCTGTTCATCGGCAGCACGCTGTATGTGCACCTGCGTGGCAAGGCCCGTTTGCCGATGTTGCGTCAGTTCGTCAACCATTCGGCGCTGTTCGCCCCATATAACGCCCTGATGTACCTGTTTTCCGCGGTGCCGTCCAAGCCCTACCTGGACCGCAGCAAGTTCCCGGAGCTGGATGTGCTCAAGGACAACTGGGAAGTGATCCGCGAAGAGGCCATGCACCTGTTCGACGAGGGCTACATCCGCGCCGCCGAAAAGAACAACGACGCCGGCTTCGGTTCGTTCTTCAAGAAGGGCTGGAAGCGTTTCTACCTCAAGTGGTACGACAAACCGCTGCCATCGGCCGAGGCGCTGTGCCCCAAGACCGTGGCGTTGGTGAGCAGCATCCCTAACGTCAAGGGCGCGATGTTCGCGCTGTTGCCGGGCGGCAGCCACCTCAACCCGCATCGCGACCCGTTCGCCGGTTCCCTGCGTTATCACCTGGGGCTTGCCACGCCGAACTCCGACGACTGCCGTATCTTCGTCGACGGCCAGGTCTACGCCTGGCGCGACGGTGAAGACGTGATGTTCGACGAGACCTACGTGCACTGGGTGAAAAACGAGACCGAACAGACCCGTGTGATCCTGTTCTGCGACATTGAGCGCCCATTGAGCAACCGCGTGATGACCCGCATCAACCGCTGGGTCAGCAAGCAACTGGGCCGCGCGACCGCACCGCAGAACCTCGATGACGAGCGCGTAGGCGGCATCAACCAGGCGTACGCCTGGAGCAAGACCTTCAGCGACAAGTTCAGCGGCCAGGTCAAACAGTGGAAACGCAAGCATCCCAAGGCCTACCGCATTGCGCGGCCGGTGCTGGCGGTAGTCGTCTTGGTACTGCTGTGGAAGTGGCTGTTCGGGTAAAAGCAGTTTCTAGAGACAGGCTACAAGCTACAAGCTACAAGCTGGCAACTTACTTGCAGCTCAAAGCTTGTAGCTTGAGGCTGTCCTTTAGGACGCGATCAACTGGCGCAGCACATAGTGCAGAATCCCACCGGCCTTGAAGTACTCCACTTCATTCAAGGTATCAATCCGGCACAGCACCTCAACCTTCTCGCTGCTGCCATCCTCCCGAGTGATCACCAACGTCAGGTTCATCCGCGGCTCGATCTCCGCATCGGTCAGCCCGAGGATATCGATCTTCTCCTTGCCGGTGAGCTTGAGTGTCTTGCGGTTCTGATCCAGCTTGAACTGCAACGGCAACACGCCCATGCCCACCAGGTTGGAGCGGTGGATACGCTCGAAGCTCTCGGCGATCACCGCCTTGACGCCCAGCAGGTTGGTGCCCTTGGCCGCCCAGTCGCGGCTGGAGCCGGTGCCGTATTCCTGGCCGGCGATCACCACCAGCGGTGTGCCCGAGGCCTGGTACTGCATGGCGGCATCGTAGATCGCCATTTTCTCGCCAGTGGGGATATACAGCGTGTTACCGCCTTCTTCGCCGCCGAGCATTTCATTGCGGATACGGATATTGGCGAAGGTGCCGCGCATCATCACTTCATGGTTGCCCCGGCGTGAGCCGTAGGAGTTGAAGTCACGCGGCTCCACGCCCTGTTCGCGCAGGTAGCGCCCGGCCGGGCTGTCGGCCTTGATATTGCCGGCAGGGGAGATGTGGTCGGTGGTTACCGAATCCCCCAGCAGGGCCAGCACGTTGGCGCCCTTGACGTCCTCGATCACCGGCAGTGGGCCGGCAATGTCGTCGAAGAACGGCGGGTGCTGGATGTAGGTGGAATCCTGCTGCCACACATAGGTGGCTGCCTGCGGCACTTCAATGGCCTGCCACTGCTCGTCGCCGGCAAACACTTCGGCATATTCCTTGTGGAACATGCTGGTGCTGACCTGGGCCACTGCCTCGGCGATTTCCTGGCTGCTGGGCCAGATGTCCTTCAGGTAGACCGGATTGCCCTGCTGGTCATTGCCCAGCGGCTCGCTGCTGATGTCGATGCGCACGGTGCCGGCCAACGCGTAAGCGACGACCAGGGGCGGCGAGGCCAGCCAGTTGGTTTTCACCAGTGGGTGCACTCGGCCTTCGAAGTTACGGTTACCGGACAGCACCGAGGCCACGGTAAGGTCGGCCTTCTGGATGGCTTTTTCGATCGGCTCGGGCAGAGGCCCGGAGTTGCCGATGCAGGTGGTGCAGCCGTAGCCCACCAGGTCGAAGCCGAGCTTGTCCAGATATTGGGTGAGGCCTGCAGCCTTGTAGTAGTCGGTGACCACTTTGGAGCCCGGCGCCAGGGAGCTTTTCACCCAGGGCTTGCGGGTCAAACCTTTTTCCACGGCTTTTTTCGCCACCAGCCCGGCCGCCATCATCACGCTGGGGTTGGAGGTGTTGGTGCAGGAGGTAATCGCGGCGATCACCACCGCGCCGTTTTTCAGGCGATAGGTGTTGCCTTCGTATTCATAATCGGCCTCGCCGACCAGGTCCGCATTGCCCACGGCAACGCCGCCTCCGCCTTCGCTTTCCAGGCGGCCTTCTTCTTTGCTGGTGGGCTTGAATTGCAGGTCGAGAAAATCGCTGAACGCTTGGCCTACATTCGGCAGGGCGACCCGGTCCTGTGGGCGTTTTGGCCCGGCAAGGCTGGCCTCGACAGTGCCCATGTCCAGGGCCAGGGTGTCGGTGAAGATTGGCTCCTGGCCGGCATTGCGCCACAGGCCCTGGGCCTTGGTATAGGCTTCCACCAGCTTGACCGTCTCAGCCGGGCGGCCGGACAGGCGCAGGTAGTCCAGGGTCACCTCATCCACCGGGAAAAAGCCACAGGTTGCGCCATATTCCGGTGCCATGTTGGCGATGGTAGCGCGGTCGGCCAGGGGCAAATCGGCCAGGCCGTCGCCGTAGAACTCGACGAACTTGCCCACCACGCCTTTCTTGCGCAGCATTTGCGTCACGGTCAGCACCAGGTCGGTGGCGGTGATGCCTTCCTTGAGCTTTCCGGTGAGCTTGAAGCCGATCACTTCCGGGATCAGCATCGACACCGGCTGGCCGAGCATCGCCGCCTCGGCTTCGATCCCGCCCACGCCCCAGCCGAGTACGCCGAGGCCGTTGATCATGGTGGTGTGGGAGTCGGTGCCGACCAGGGTGTCGGGGAAGGCGTAGGTGCGGCCGTCCTCCTCTTTGGTCCACACGGTGCGGCCCAGGTATTCGAGGTTGACCTGGTGGCAGATGCCGGTGCCCGGCGGTACCACACTGAAGTTGTCGAAGGCGCTCTGGCCCCAGCGCAGGAAGGCGTAGCGTTCGCCGTTGCGCTGCATTTCGATATCGACGTTCTGCTCAAAAGCGCTGGTGCTGCCGAACTTGTCGACCATCACCGAGTGGTCAATCACCAGGTCCACCGGTGACAGCGGGTTGATGCGCTGCGGGTCGCCGCCGGCCTTGGCCACGGCGGCGCGCATGGCGGCCAGGTCGACCACGGCGGGTACGCCGGTAAAGTCCTGCATCAGCACGCGGGCGGGGCGATACTGGATCTCGCGGTCAGACTGGCGCGCCTTGAGCCAGGCGGCGATGGCCTTGAGGTCGGTGCCGGTGACGGTCTTGGCGTCTTCCCAGCGCAGCAGGTTTTCCAGCAGCACCTTGAGGGACATCGGCAGCTTATCCAGGTCACCCAGGCTCTTGGCGGCTTCGGGCAGGCTGAAGTAGTGGTAGGTTTTGCTGTCTATGTGCAGTGTCTTAAGGGTTCTCAGGCTATCAAGGGATGACATTACATGACTCCTTATGGTCCGCACGGCTACGGACCTGACGGGACGAACAGAGCTAACACGTTAGCGCTGTTTTCATTAGCAGGCTAATAACTGGACTCTATCGCTGAGTCCAAGGTTCCGAACTCGGCTATCATGCGCGCGTTTTCATGACAGGTATTGCGATAGCGCAAGGCCAGTTGATTCACCAGGAGATCCAATGAACACCCTTTTTATGCACTGCCGCCCGGGTTTTGAAGGCGAAGTCTGTTCCGAGATCGCGGAGCATGCCGCGCGCCTGAACGTTTCCGGCTACGCCAAGGCCAAGACCGGCAGCGCCTGCGCCGAATTTGTCTGCACCGAAGAAGATGGCGCCCAGCGCCTGATGCACGGCCAGCGCTTTGCCGAGCTGATCTTCCCCCGGCAGTGGGCGCGCGGGGTGTTTATCGACCTGCCGGAAACCGACCGCATCAGCGTGATCCTCGCCCACCTGCGCGAATTCCCCGTGTGCGGCAGCTTGTGGCTGGAGATGGTCGACACCAACGACGGCAAGGAACTGTCCAACTTCTGCAAGAAATTCGAAGTGCACCTGCGCAAAGCCCTGCTTAACGCCGGCAAACTGGTGGACGACCCGAGCAAGCCGCGCCTGCTGCTGACCTTCAAGAGCGGCCGGGAAGTGTTCATGGGCCTGGCCGAATCGAACAACTCGGCGATGTGGCCCATGGGCATTCCGCGCCTCAAGTTCCCGCGTGACGCGCCCAGCCGTTCGACCCTCAAGCTGGAGGAAGCCTGGCACCACTTTATCCCCCGTGACCAGTGGGACGAGCGCCTGCACGGCGACATGACCGGCGTCGACCTCGGTGCGGCGCCGGGCGGCTGGACCTGGCAACTGGTCAACCGTGGCATGCTGGTGACCGCCATCGACAACGGCCCCATGGCCGAAAGCCTGATGGACACCGGCCTGGTGCAGCACCTGATGGCCGACGGCTTCACCTTCGTGCCCAAGCAGCCGGTAGACTGGATGGTCTGCGACATCGTCGAGAAGCCCGCGCGCAACGCGGCACTCTTGGAAACCTGGATTGGCGAAGGGCATTGCCGCGAGGCGGTGGTGAACCTGAAGTTGCCGATGAAGCAGCGTTACGCCGAGGTGAAGCGTTTGCTTGAGCGCATCGAAGAGGGCTTCAAGGCGCGCGGCATTCGTGTGGAGATTGGCTGCAAACAGCTGTACCACGACCGCGAAGAAGTGACCTGTCACCTGCGCCGCCTGGTAGATGTAAAGAAATCCAAAAGCCGCTGATATTAAATGTGGGAGCTGGCTTGCCTGCGAAAGCGGTATAACAGTCGAAATTTATGTTGAATGTGCCCCCGTCATCGCGGGCAAGCCCGCTCCCACAGGAGTCCGGGTTAGTTTTAGGAGTGAAGTATGAGTCTTGAACTGCCGGTTGACGGCACCCTCGACGCCACCGGCCTCAACTGCCCGGAACCCGTGATGATGCTGCACCAGCACATCCGTGACCTGCCGGCGGGCGGCCTGCTCAAGGTGATCGCGACCGACCCGTCGACCCGTCGCGATATCCCCAAGTTCTGCGTGTTTCTCGACCACGAACTGGTTGATCAGCAGGAAGCCGCCGGCACCTACCTGTACTGGATCCGCAAGAAAGCCGAGTGACCCGGAACCCTTGTAGGAGCGAGCTTGCTCGCGAAAAACCAGAGAGCGCCGCGTTAAATCAGGAACGCTGCGTTATCGTTAACGTTTTTCGCGAGCAAGCTCGCTCCTACAGGGCCCGAATGCGTCGGCGTGCACTGCGCGCCAGGCGCACCAGTAACATCCCCGCCGCACAGCTCAAGCCCACGATCAGCCCTTGCCATAAACCGCTCGGGCCGCTGGGCTCACCGAGCCAGTTGGTCAGGCCCAGGGCGTAACCCACCGGCAGGCCCACGCCCCAATAGGCGAACAGGGTCAGCACCATGGTCACCCGGGTGTCCTGGTAGCCGCGCAATGCGCCCGCGGCGGTGACCTGGATCGAGTCGGAGAACTGGAACAACGCCGAGAACACGATCAGCATCGACGCCAAGTGGATCACCACCGGGTCGGGGGTGTAGATCGCTGCAATCTGCTCGCGAAACAGCAGCATCAAGCTGCAGGAAAAGCACGCGTACGCCAGGGCGGTGCCCATGCCGACGCCGGCGGCGAAGCGAGCTTCCCGGGGTTCGCCGCGCCCCAACGCCTGGCCGACCCGCACGGTGACGGCCATGCTCAGGGAATAGGGAATCATGAACACCAGGGAGCTGACGTTCAGGGCGATCTGATGGCCGGACACCACGGTAGCGCCCAGGCTGCCAAGCAACAGGGCAATCACCGCGAAAATGCTCGACTCGGCGAAGATCGCCACACCAATTGGCAGGCCTATGCCCAATATGCGCTTGATCACCGTCCATTGCGGCCAGTCGAAGCGCTTGAACAATTCGCTGCTTTGATAGGCCGCGCCCCAGCGCGTCCAGATGGCCAGGCCGATCATCATCACCCACATCGCAATGGCGGTAGCCCAGCCACAACCCACGCCACCCATGGCCGGTACGCCAAAGTGGCCGTAGATGAAGATGTAGTTCAGCGGAATATTCAGCGCCAGCCCGCACAAGCCCATGACCATGCTCGGCCGTGTACGGCCCAGGCCGTCACTGAAACAGCGAAATACGTAATACAACGCAACCGCCGGCATACCGGCGGCGATGCCATGCAGGTAGCCCATGGACGGCTCGATCAGGTCGGGTTCGACCTTCATGGCATGCAGGATCGGCTCGGCGCAAAGCAACAGCAGCGCGCCGCAGAGGCCGACCACCACGGCCAACCACAACGATTGGCGCACCAGAGGCCCGATCTCGGTGAGTTTGCCCGCGCCATAACGCTCGGCAACTTTCGGCGTGGTGGCCAGCAGAGTACCGGTCATCAACAGGTACACCGGGATCCAGATCGAATTACCCAGGCCCACCGCCGCCAAGTCCTGCGGGCTCACGCGCCCGGCCATCACCGCATCGACGAAGCTCATCGCGGTGGTTGCCAGTTGGCCAATCATGATCGGCAAGGCCAGCGTCAGCAGGCCGCGCACTTCCCGGCTGATGCGGGCGGGGCGGGAGAGGGTAGCGGTGGCAGTGTTCACGTACAGGTGTCCAATAAAAAGGCAGTCGCAAGGACGGCGGATTCTACGCGTTGACGCAGTGGTCAGGAAAAAACCTGTGTTAGGGATTTGTAAGCAATGCTCCAAGGCCTGCGCTGATCCTGTGTGGGAGCTGGCTTGCCTGCGATGCAGGCACCTCGGTACATCAGGCAAACCGGGTCGATGCAATCGCAGGCAAGCCAGCTCCTACACAGGATCTTCTGTACACTGCCAATCCGCCAAAGGAGCCTGCCATGCTGATTGTTGCCGACGAAAATATCCCGCTGCTCGATGCATTTTTCGAAGGGTTTGGCGAGATTCGCCGCGTGCCCGGCCGTTCCATCGACCGCGCCACGGTCGAGCAGGCCGATGTACTGCTGGTGCGCTCGGTGACCAACGTCAACCGCGCCCTGCTCGAGGGCAGTAAGGTGCGCTTTGTCGGCACTTGCACCATCGGCACCGACCACCTGGACCTCGACTACTTCAAGCAAGCAGGTATCCAGTGGTCCAGCGCACCCGGCTGCAATGCGCGCGGGGTGGTGGACTACGTGCTCGGCAGCTTGCAGACCCTGGCTGAAATCGAAGGCGCCGACCTCAAGCAACGCACTTACGGCATCGTCGGCGCCGGTGAAGTCGGCGGGCGCTTGGTCAAGGTGCTCAAGGGCCTGGGCTGGAATGTGCTGGTGTGCGATCCACCGCGCCAGGTCACCGAAGACGGTGATTACGTCAGCCTGCAGCAGATCATCGAGCAATGTGATGTGATCAGCTTGCATACGCCGCTGATCAAGTCCGGCAATGGTTCAACCTGGCATCTGTTTGATCGCCAGCGCCTGGAACAACTAAAGCCGGGCACCTGGCTGATCAACGCCAGCCGTGGCGCAGTGGTAGATAACGCCGCCCTGCGCGAGGTGTTGCTGGCGCGCGAAGACCTGCAAGCGGTGCTGGACGTGTGGGAAGGCGAACCCGAGGTGGACGTCGACCTGGCTGACCTGTGCGTGCTGGCCACGCCCCATATCGCCGGCTACAGCCTCGATGGCAAACAGCGCGGCACCGCGCAGATTTACCAGGCGCTGTGCGCGCACCTGGGCCAGGAACCGAGTATCCAGCTGAGTGATTTGCTTCCTGCGCCCTGGCTGGCCGAGATGCACCTCAACGCTACGACCGACCCGGCCTGGGCGCTGGCGACCTTGTGCCGCAGTGTGTACGACCCACGCCGTGACGATGCGGAATTCCG
Organism: Pseudomonas sp. L13; assembly: GCF_009935965.1. Classification (NCBI taxonomy): domain Bacteria; kingdom Pseudomonadati; phylum Pseudomonadota; class Gammaproteobacteria; order Pseudomonadales; family Pseudomonadaceae; genus Pseudomonas; species Pseudomonas sp. L13. Next base: position 16,027 of record NZ_QODJ01000037.1, on the reverse strand, counting down.
TCGCAGCCTGGTAGGTACCGTGCAGGAACAGCGCCAGGCCTTTGACCTGCTGCGCAAGCACTATCCGGAGCGTCGCGAGATCGATGGCTTGAAGGTGCGCATCAACGGGGAGTCGGCGGTGCTGTCACAGATCGTCACTGCTCTGGGCGCCGAACACCTATAACCTATAACTGTAGGAGCGAGCTTGCTCGCGAAAAACCTGAGGGCGCCGCGTTAAATCAGAAACGCTGCGTTATCGTTGACGTTTTTCGCGAGCAAGCTCGCTCCTACAGGGGGGCATAAAAAACCCGGCCACCTGGGCCGGGTTTGAAAGAGCGTGGGCGCTTCAGCCTCGCGGGGCAGGCTTGGCCAGTCGCTGTTCCAGCTCGCTGCAGGCTTGCTGGATCATTTCTTCGGTAATCTGCACTTCCTGGCCTTTGGCATCGATATACGAGCAAGGCAGCTGCTGCGGCTGGCGGATCACTTCAATTTTGGCGTCGCTGCTATTTTGCAAGGTCATGGCCTGTCTCCTCATCAGGTTGTGTACCTACTTTAATTCCCCCGCATGAACGCGCTGTTACAACTCCTTACACGCTCATCGGTTCGAACACCCAGTCCACCAGAAACCGGTACATATTTCCAGATCAGGCTTAGACCGATAGCCTCTAGCGGCTTGCATCGGCGGGCATAATTAACCTGACTCATTGCTATTTGCTCAAGTTCCCCCAATGTTGAGGTACAGACTCTCCATTGGTGACCCTCCCATGTTCTCCATCCGTCAACGCAGTGCGATTCGCCTGGCCAGCCGCTTTATCGCGCCCTACCGCTGGCAGGCGCTTGGCGCACTGTTGGCGCTGATCGTCACCGCTGGCATCACCTTGTCCATGGGGCAGGGCATACGCCTGCTGGTGGACCAGGGCTTCATGACCCAGTCGCCGCACCTGCTCAACCAGTCCATCGGCCTGTTCATGCTGTTGGTGCTTGGCCTGGCCGTGGGCACCTTCACGCGGTTTTACCTGGTGTCGTGGATTGGCGAGCGGGTGGTGGCCGATATTCGCCGGCAAGTGTTCAACCACCTGATCTACCTGCACCCAGGCTTCTACGAGAACAACCGCAGCTCGGAAATCCAGTCGCGGCTGACCACCGACACCACCTTGCTGCAATCGGTGATCGGCTCATCGCTGTCGCTGTTTCTGCGCAATGCCCTTATGGTCATCGGCGGCATCGTGTTGCTGTTTATCACTAACCCCAAACTCACCAGCATCGTGGTGGTGGCGCTGCCGCTGGTGCTCGCGCCAATTCTGATCTTCGGGCGCCGGGTGCGCGGCCTGTCGCGTTTAAGCCAGGACCGCATTGCGGACGTCGGCAGCTATGTCGCCGAGACATTAGGCCAGATCAAGACGGTGCAGGCCTATAACCATCAGGTGCAGGACGAACAGCGCTTTGCCGTCACCGTCGAGGACGCCTTCATCACCGCACGTAAGCGCATCTTGCAGCGCTCCTGGCTGATCACCCTGGTGATCATGCTGGTGCTCGGCGCGGTGGGCGTGATGCTGTGGGTGGGCGGCATGGACGTGATCAGTGGGCGCATTTCCGGCGGTGAGCTGGCGGCGTTCGTGTTCTACAGCCTGATTGTCGGCAGCGCCGTCGGCACCCTGAGCGAAGTGCTTGGCGAGTTGCAGCGTGCCGCCGGGGCAGCCGAGCGTATCGGTGAGCTGTTGCAGTCAGGCAACGACATCCAGGCGCCGGCCACAGGCGGCGTACGTTTGCCGGAACGGGTCAGCGGCCGCATGGAACTGCAGGACCTGCGCTTTTCCTACCCGTCGCGGCCGGACAGCTACGCCATCGATGGCTTGAACCTTACCATCAACCCGGGCGAAACCCTGGCGTTGGTAGGGCCGTCCGGCGCGGGCAAATCGACGATCTTCGACCTGCTGCTGCGTTTCTACGACCCCCAGCAAGGCCGCATCCTGCTCGAAGGCCAGCCGCTGACCGAGCTTGACCCGCTGGACCTGCGGCGCCATTTCGCCCTGGTGTCCCAGAGCCCGGCGTTGTTCTTCGGCAGCGTCGAGGACAACATCCGCTACGGCAACCCGTCCGCTACCACCGTCCAGGTGGAAGCCGCCGCGCGTATTGCCCACGCCCACGACTTCATCCTGCAAATGCCCGACGGCTACCAAACCCACCTCGGCGAAAGTGGCCAGGGCCTCTCCGGCGGCCAACGCCAACGCCTGGCCATCGCCCGCGCCTTGTTGGTCGACGCGCCGATCCTGCTGCTGGACGAAGCCACCAGCGCCCTCGACGCTCAGAGCGAACACCTGATCCAACAAGCCCTGCCGCAGCTCATGCAGGGGCGCACCACGCTGGTGATCGCGCATCGTTTGGCCACGGTGAAGAATGCCGACCGCATTGCGGTGATGGACCAGGGCAAGCTGGTGGCGGTGGGCACGCATCAGCAGTTGATTGCGAGCAACCCGCTGTATGCGCGGTTGGCGGCGTTGCAGTTCAGTGATGGAGCTGAACAGGTGAAATAAAAAATGCCCGCATCTCTCGATGCGGGCAATGGACCCTCTGTAGGAGCGAGCTTGCTCGCGAAAAACTCACAGGCGCCGCGTTTATCCAGGAAGCACGCGTTAGCGTTGACGGTCTTCGCGAGCAAGCTCGCTCCTACTGGTCGTCGAAGTAGCGCTCATGCCAATCCACCAACGGCTGCGGTGAGTTGAGCTTCTGCCCGTAGATCACCGAATAAGACAGCACGTTCTGCACATACTGGCGGGTTTCGTCGAAGGGGATGCTTTCCACCCACACGTCGAAACTCAGGTGGTCTGCGCCGCGCAGCCATTGGCGCACGCGGCCGGGGCCGGCGTTGTAGGCGGCGGAGGCGAGCACGCGGTTGCCGTTGAACTGGCTGTGCACCTGGCTCAGGTACGCAGCGCCGAGCTGGATGTTTTTATCCGGGTCCAGCACCTGGGCCGGGGAGGCCAGCGGGATGCTGAACTTGCGCGCGGTTTCCTTGGCGGTGCCGGGCATCAGTTGCATCAGGCCGCTGGCGCCAACGCCGGAGCGGGCGTCATCCATAAACGCGCTTTCCTGGCGCGTGATGGCAAAGATCCAGCTGGAGTGCAGGCCGCGTACCTTGGCTTCGCGCACCAGGGTGTCGCGGTGAGCCATCGGGAAGCGGATGTCCAGGTCGTCCCAGTACTGGGCCTGGCTGATGGTGCGGATCGCCGGGAAGTACCACTTCATGTCGTAGGCCAATTTGGCCTGGGCGACCATCTCGTCACGGTTGAAATGACGGCTGACGTGGTACCACTCACGGCGACCGTCGACGATCTGGCCGCGGGCGTAGAACTCCAGGGCCCGGCGCACGCCTGGGGTGTTGCGGACCTTGTTGACCAGGGCCTGGCTCATCACCAGCGGCTTGTTGTTCAACTGGTAAGGGGATTTGGAGCGGTCAGCAGCGAGGAAACCGTAGAAATCGCGCTCCTTGGCCACGTTTTTGTACAGCACCAAAGCCTGCGGGTTTTTCGGCTCGGCCAACTCCAGGCTGCGCGCCTGCCAGTAGCGCCAGCGGTTGGTGGTGGCCAGGTCTTGTGGGAGCTTGCGGGTCAACTGGTAGGCGTCTTCCCAGCGTGCCAGGCGCAACAGCAGGCGCAGGCGCCACTCGGAGACCGTATTGTCGCGCAGCTCGGGGTCGTACTTGGTCATGACCTCCAGCGCGCGCGGGTCGAAGCGCTTGGCCAGGGTCAAGCCGATCTCGCGGGCAATCGACACTTTTTCGTCACGGGAGAAGTGCATGCTGCTGGCGTAACCGTCGAGCAGCGACATGGCTTTGTCCGGATCCTGGCGCGCCAGGCGACGCAGGCCCAGGCCCACCGCGTCAGCCATGGCCTCGGTGGCCGGCTGGAAGCGTGACGGGTCGCTGAGCATGTCGGGCTTTTGCGCTACGTCCACCATCAAGCGGCCTTGGACGCCGAGGGTGGGCAGGGTTTTCACCAGGCTATTGGCCAGCGCGTAGTTACGCGCTTCGGCGGCGAGCTTGGTGCGCTCCCAGATCTTCTGCTCGGTGAGTTGGCCGGCAGCGGCCCACTGGCCAAACGTGGCGTCACAGGCGGCTGGCTGGGATTTGCCGGTCATCCACAGCTTTTCGGCGGTCTTGTAGCCTTCGGCCTTCAGGTTGTGGCTGAGCTGGTATTGGCCATGCAGGCAGTCCAGTTCGACGAAATTGAGCTTGGTGTCGTAGTACTTTTCAAAGGTCTGCCAATCGCCACGTTCGGCCAGCCAGCGCAGCCAACGCAGTTTCATCCAGTTGGCCTGAGGCAGGTCGCCGTGTTTGGCGAGGAATTGTTCGATTTCCTCGTTGCTCGCGGTTTTCAGGCGCGCGGTCAGCTCGTCGTAGGCCAGGTAGGGCGTGAGCGGGTAATCGGCCAGGGCTTGGCTGTATTGCATGTAGGGGCCGCTGTCGCCCTTGGCCAGGGCACGTTTGGCTTGATCGTAATACTGGCGTTGAGTGGTGAGGTCCACCGCCTGGGCGGATTGAACGGCAGTGGCGGAAAGAAGCAGACAAGATAAAAAGTTGAAAAGGCGACTGCGCATGAGACGTCCGTGCAGAGAAATCACGACTAGCACCGGCACTGCCGACACTGATTGCCCCTAGCTTAGCCTTTTGCCAGCGGCCCGCGAAAGCTTTGCCGGCTGGTTCGTTCAAGTTCGCCGGAAATGTCCTACAGAACGTGTCAATAGAGAAAATGCCGACCGCATCCCACCCTCACATCAGGTAGAATGCGCGCCCAGTTTTTGGAGAAGCGTATGACCCTGCTCAAATTCAGCGATGTGTCCCTTGCTTTCGGCGCCATGCCGTTGTTGGACAAGGTGTCCTGGCAGATCGCCCGTGGTGAGCGGGTGTGCATCATCGGCCGCAACGGCACCGGCAAGTCCAGCATGATGAAGCTGGTAAAAGGCGACCAGAAGCCCGATGACGGCTCTGTCTGGCGTGCCCCGGGCCTCAAGATCGGCGAATTGCCGCAAGAATTGCCGGTGGCCGACGGACGGACAGTGTTCGACGTGGTTGCCGAAGGCCTGGACGGCGTTGGCGAGTTGCTCGCGCAATACCATCACCTGGCGCAGAACTGCGTTACCGAGGAAGACCTCGACAAGCTGATGCACGTCCAGCAAGACCTCGAAGCCCGTGACGGCTGGCGCTTGCAGCAACTGGTGGACAGCACCCTGAGCCGCCTGCAACTGCCGGCCGACAAGACCCTCGCCGAATTGTCCGGCGGCTGGCGTCGTCGTGTGTTGCTGGCCCAGGCCCTGGTGTCCGAGCCGGACCTGCTGCTGCTCGACGAACCGACCAACCACCTGGACATCGGCGCCATTGCCTGGCTTGAAGAAGCCATCAAGGACTTCCAGGGCGCCGTGCTGTTTATCACGCACGACCGTGCTTTCCTGCAGAGCCTGGCCACGCGCATCCTCGAACTGGACCGTGGCGGCCTGATCGACTGGAACGGCGACTACGCCAGCTTCCTGGTACACAAGGAAGCCGCCCTGGCCGCCGAAGAAACTGCCAACGCGCTGTTTGACAAGAAACTGGCCCAGGAAGAAGTCTGGATCCGCCAGGGCATCAAGGCTCGTCGCACCCGTAACGAAGGCCGCGTGCGTGCCTTGAAAGCCTTGCGCGTCGAGCGCAGCGAACGTCGTGAGCGTACCGGCAAGGCCAATATCCAGCTCGATACTGCCGACAAGTCGGGCAAGCAAGTGATGGTGCTGGAAAACGTCAGCTTCCATCACCCGGACGGCCCGTTCCTGATCAAGGACTTCTCCATGGTCCTGCAGCGCGGCGACCGTATCGGCCTGCTGGGCGCCAACGGTACCGGCAAGACCACCTTGCTCAAGCTGATGCTCAGCGGCCTGCAACCGACCAGCGGCAAGGTCGAAGAGGGCACCCGCATCGACGTGGCCTACTTTGACCAGTTGCGTCACCAGTTGGACCTGGAAAAGACCGTGATCGACAACGTCGCCGAAGGTCGCGACTTTATCGATATCGACGGCCAGAGCCGCCACGTACTCAGCTACCTGGGCGACTTCCTGTTCAGCCCGCAACGTGCGCGCACGCCGGTCAAGGCCCTTTCTGGTGGTGAGCGTGCGCGTTTGCTGCTGGCCAAGCTGTTCAGCAAGCCGGCCAACCTGCTGGTGCTCGACGAACCGACCAACGACCTCGACGTGGAAACCCTGGAACTGCTGGAAGAGGTCCTGCTGACCTTCAACGGCACCGTGCTGATGGTCAGCCACGATCGGGAATTCCTCGACAACGTGGTCACCAGCACCCTGGTCTTCGAAGGTGAAGGCAAGGTGCGTGAATACGTGGGCGGTTATCAGGACTGGCTGCGCCAAGGCGGCTCGCCGCGCCTGCTGGGCGTAACCGAAAGCAAGTCGGGCAAGGCCGACCTGAACACGGCGGTAGTTGCTCCCGTTGCTGCCGAGGCGCCTGCACCGGCTGCTGACGCTGCGCCTGCCAAGAAAAAGCTGAGCTATAAGTTGCAGCGCGAGCTGGAAGCTTTGCCGGGTGAGATCGACGCCAAGGAACAGCAGATTGCTGCGGTGGAAGCGCAAATGGCTGACGCCGGTTTCTACCTGCGCCCTGCGGCAGAAACCGCCACGGTCATCGCCTCCCTGGAGACGCTGAACCAGGAGCTGGAAGCGTTGGTTGAGCGTTGGGCCGAGTTGGATGCCTGAGTGATCGCACCGCAATAAAAAAGCCCGGCACTCTTCTATGAGCGCCGGGCTTTTTAATATGAAATACGATTCAACTGTGGGAGCTGGCTTGCCTGCGATAGCAGTCTGTCAGTTGATGCATCGGGTGGCTGATACACCGCTATCGCAGGCAAGCCAGCTCCCACATTAGACCTTCATTGGTCTTACGAACTCTTTACCAGTTTGACGGCCAGTACATCACATGGCGCGCCGTGCAATACATCATTGGCGGTCGAGCCCAGCAGCAACGCCAAACCGTGTCGCCCATGGCTACCCACTACGATCAGGTCACAACCCTTTTCCTTGGCCAAGTGGTGGATTTCCTGGCGCGGTTGGCCGTATGTCAGGTGGCAGTCTTCCTTTTTCAGGTGCGGGTATTTGAGAATCAAGCGGTCCAGGCGCTCCTTGGCCTGGTCGAATTGTTGCTGCTGCAGCTGGGAAAGGTCCATCGGCACGTCGCCACCAAAGGCCATGGCCATGGGCTCGACGATGTGTACCAACGACAGTTTGGCGCCATTGGCAATCGCGGATTCCTGTGCGCGCTTGATCACCGGATCGCACTCTTCGGTCAGGTCGACAGCGACCAGAATATGTTCGTAGGGCATGAGGCGTTCCTCCAGGGGACTGCAATAAATTCAGTATGGCTGCTTTCAAGCGGATGGGGTTGCCGCAGATCAAATCCGCTCATCTAGAAATTCGGGAGTACACATATGACGGTCTGGATAGTGGTGTCAATCCTTGCGGTGGTTTTGAGCCCCCTGGTATGGCTGCGTCCTTCGCGCCAACAGAGCGGGCGCATGGCCCTGCGCATGGAGGCACGCCGCATCGGGTTGGCCATGCAGTTGGCGCCTCAGGAGTGGCCGCACTGGCTCAAACAGGAGCCGCCGAGCCCTTGCGCACAGTACTGCCGACCACGGCGTGGCAGCATGCCCGCGACCTGGAGTTACTGGCAACTGGAGCCGGGGCTGTGGGTCAATCAGTGGCGTGAGCCTTGTGTGGATGAGAAGTTGTTGCCGCATTTTGCAACGCTGCCGGCGAACGTCTACAAGGTCGAGGCCGACAAACAGATGATTGCTTTGTATTGGGGCGAGAAGGGCGACGCGAGCGTGCTGAAAGATATCGACGCGCTGCTCAAGGCCCTGGCCTGACCCCGCCCTTGCAGGAGCGAGCTTGCTCGCGAAAATCGCCAACGATAACGCGCAAACCAGGCTATACGCGGCGCTCTCCAGGTTTTCGCGAGCAAGCTCGCTCCTACAGAAAAGCCGAGCAAATAAAAAGCCAGGAAAGCCGGGCAATAAAAAGCCCGACATCATCATCGGGCTGGAGGTGGCCAGGCAGGCCGGTAAATCTATAGGTTGCCGCTAGCCTAGCCGTGTATTCCTTTCTGTACAGCCTTTTCCCACATCTTTTCTATTATTGATCCTGTGAATATTTGAATATTGACGGGTGGCGCGCCTGTGGGCCGGGTTCTGAAATGACTGGAAAGTCGCGTTTTTACTAGCCTTTGGAGCGATTGACAATTGCTCGGAATTGGATGAAGGTGGCGTACCCAAATCAAACGGGCGTATGAATTGAGCGTTTGCCTGTCAGACGACTCATACAAAACCCGACTATCGCACTGGCGGGTGTGCCTGGCGGATTGGCGTGAGCATTGATTCAACTGTCAATGTCAAACCAGAGACCAGCGTCCAGTGTGTACTGTTCAGCTTCCATATCGTGGAGATCAGTTGATGATTTACGAAGGTAAAGCCATCACGGTTAAGGCTCTTGAAAGTGGCATCGTCGAACTCAAATTCGACCTCAAGGGTGAGTCCGTCAACAAGTTCAACCGTCTAACCCTGAACGAACTGCGTCAGGCAGTAGACACCATCAAAGCAGATGCTTCGGTCAAGGGCGTGATCGTCTCCAGCGGCAAGGACGTGTTTATCGTCGGCGCTGACATCACCGAATTCGTCGACAACTTCAAGCTGCCCGATGCCGAGCTGGTGGCTGGCAACCTCGAAGCCAACAAGATCTTCAGCGATTTCGAAGACCTCAACGTGCCGACCGTTGCTGCCATCAATGGCATCGCGTTGGGCGGCGGCCTGGAAATGTGCCTGGCGGCAGATTTCCGTGTCATGTCCGCGACGGCCAAGATCGGCCTGCCGGAAGTCAAGCTGGGCATCTACCCAGGCTTTGGCGGTACCGTGCGCCTGCCGCGCCTGATCGGTGCTGACAACGCGATCGAATGGATCGCCGCCGGTAAGGAAAACAAGGCTGAAGACGCACTGAAAGTCGGTGCCGTCGACGCTGTAGTAGCTCCGGACAAACTGGCCGAAGCCGCGCTGAACCTGATCAAGGGCGCCATCAGCGGCGAATTTGACTACAAGGCCAAGCGTCAACCGAAGCTGGAAAAACTCAAGCTCAACGCCATCGAACAGATGATGTCGTTCGAAACCGCCAAAGGTTTCGTGGCAGGCCAGGCCGGCCCGAACTACCCGGCGCCGGTTGAAGCGATCAAGACCATCCAGAAGGCCGCGAACTTCGGTCGCGACAAAGCCCTGGAAGTGGAAGCGGCAGGCTTCGTCAAACTGGCGAAAACCTCGGCTGCCCAGAGCCTGATCGGCCTGTTCCTGAACGATCAGGAACTGAAGAAAAAGGCCAAGGCCTACGACGAAATTGCCAAGGACGTGAAACAGGCTGCCGTACTCGGCGCCGGTATCATGGGTGGCGGTATCGCCTATCAGTCGGCGTCCAAAGGCACGCCGATCCTGATGAAAGACATCAACGAACACGGGATCGAGCAGGGCCTGGCCGAAGCCGCCAAGCTGCTGGTGGGCCGCGTTGATAAAGGTCGCATGACCGCTGCAAAAATGGCTGAAGTGCTTAACGGCATTCGTCCTACGCTGTCCTACGGCGATTTCGGCCACGTCGACCTGGTGGTCGAAGCGGTTGTCGAAAACCCGAAGGTCAAGCAAGCCGTGCTGGCCGAAGTGGAAGCCCAGGTCAAAGATGACACCATCCTGGCCTCCAACACCTCAACCATTTCCATCTCGCTGCTGGCCAAGGCCCTCAAGCGTCCGGAAAACTTCGTCGGCATGCACTTCTTCAACCCGGTGCACATGATGCCGCTGGTAGAAGTGATCCGTGGCGAGAAGTCTAGCGAGCTGGCCGTGGCCACCACCGTTGCCTACGCCAAGAAAATGGGCAAGAACCCGATCGTGGTCAATGACTGCCCGGGCTTCTTGGTCAACCGCGTGCTGTTCCCGTACTTCGGCGGTTTCGCCAAGTTGGTCAGCGCCGGCGTGGATTTTGTGCGCATCGACAAAGTCATGGAAAAATTCGGCTGGCCAATGGGCCCGGCGTACCTGATGGACGTGGTCGGTATCGATACCGGCCACCACGGTCGCGACGTCATGGCTGAAGGCTTCCCGGACCGCATGAAAGACGACCGTCGTTCGGCTGTCGACGCACTCTACGAAGCCAAGCGCCTGGGCCAGAAGAACGGCAAGGGTTTCTACGCCTACGAGACCGACAAGAAGGGCAAGCAGAAGAAAGTGGCCGACCCATCGGTGCACGAAGTACTCGCTCCGGTCATCTACGAACAGCGTGAGGTGTCTGACGAGGACATCATCAACTGGATGATGATCGCCCTGTGCCTGGAAACCGTGCGTTGCCTGGAAGACGGCATCGTTGAAACCGCCGCCGAAGCCGATATGGGCCTGGTGTACGGTATTGGTTTCCCTCCATTCCGTGGTGGTGCGCTGCGTTACATCGACTCCATCGGTGTGGCCCAGTTCGTTGCCCTGGCTGATCAGTACGCTGATCTGGGCCCGCTGTACCACCCGACCGCGAAGCTGCGTGAAATGGCCAAGAATGGCCAGAGCTTCTTCGGTTAAGTGCCCAGACGACTAGAGCGAGAATATTTATGAGCTTGAATCCAAGAGACGTCGTGATCGTCGACTTCGGTCGTACGCCGATGGGCCGCTCCAAGGGCGGCATGCACCGCAACACCCGCGCCGAAGACATGTCGGCGCACCTGATCAGCAAAGTGCTGGAGCGCAACACCAAGGTCGACCCGAACGAAGTCGAGGACGTGATCTGGGGCTGCGTCAACCAGACCCTGGAGCAGGGCTGGAACATCGCGCGCATGGCGTCGTTGATGACCCAGATCCCGCACACCGCGGCCGGCCAGACCGTCAGCCGCCTGTGTGGCTCCTCGATGAGCGCGCTGCACACCGCTGCGCAAGCGATCATGACCGGCAACGGTGATGTGTTCGTGGTCGGTGGCGTGGAGCACATGGGCCACGTCAGCATGATGCACGGCGTCGATCCTAACCCGCATATGTCCCTCTACGCGGCGAAAGCCTCGGGCATGATGGGCCTGACCGCGGAAATGCTCGGCAAAATGCACGGCATCACCCGTGAAGCCCAGGACGCCTTCGGCCTGCGCTCCCACCAGCTTGCTCACAAGGCGACCGTGGAAGGCAAGTTCAAGGATGAAATCATCCCGATGAACGGCTACGACGAAAACGGTTTCCTGAAACTGTTCGACTACGACGAAACCATTCGTCCGGACACCACCCTGGAAAGCCTGGCGGCCCTCAAGCCAGCCTTCAATCCAAAGGGCGGCACCGTGACAGCCGGTACTTCCTCGCAAATCACCGACGGTGCTTCGTGCATGATCGTGATGTCGGCGCAGCGTGCCCAGGACCTGGGTATCCAGCCGCTGGCGGTGATTCGTTCGATGGCGGTGGCGGGTGTGGATCCGGCGATCATGGGCTATGGTCCAGTACCGGCCACACAAAAAGCCTTGAAGCGCGCAGGCCTTTCCATCTCCGATATCGACTTCTTCGAGCTCAACGAAGCTTTCGCCGCACAGGCCCTGCCCGTGCTGAAAGATTTGAAAGTACTCGACAAGATGAACGAGAAGGTTAACCTGCACGGCGGTGCGATTGCCCTGGGCCACCCATTCGGTTGCTCCGGTGCGCGTATCTCCGGCACTTTGCTTAACGTGATGAAGCAAAATGGCGGCAACCTTGGGGTTGCTACCATGTGCATTGGTCTCGGCCAAGGCATCTCTACCGTCTTCGAACGCGTCTAAACGTTCGGTTGACGGAAGCCGGGGCCCAGTGCCCCGGTTTTTGTTTTTTGGAACTTTTAAATATTTTTTTTCAACAAATTTTGCATGAGGGCCAGAGCATGAAAGTCGAACCCGGGCTCTACCAGCATTACAAGGGGCCGCAGTACCGTGTTTTCAGCGTGGCGCGCCACTCTGAAACCGAAGAAGAAGTGGTGTTTTACCAAGCGCTGTATGGCGAATACGGCTTTTGGGTGCGCCCTTTGAGCATGTTCCTGGAGACCGTCGAAGTTGACGGCGAGCAGGTCCCGCGCTTTGCTTTGGTCCAGGCCGAAGCCAGTCTTTTTACAGGGCAATAACGGCAGGTCGCGCAGAATGCTGCGCTTGACCTCATCCGGTTGCCACTATATATAGCGTTGCCGCGTCAGGCGCCAACTGCCTTTCACTTCTCGAATTCAGGAATTTTCCGATCCATGGGCAAATCGCTGGTCATTGTGGAATCCCCGGCTAAGGCCAAGACCATCAACAAGTACTTGGGCAACGAGTACGTGGTGAAGTCGAGTATCGGCCATATCCGAGACCTGCCCACCAGCGGTTCGGCTAGCGCCAGCAAGGAGCCTGCCGCCAAGCGCGGCAAGGCCGCCGCGGGCGAAGGTCCGGTACTCACGCCTAAAGAAAAAGCGCGCAAGCAACTGGTTTCGCGCATGGGTGTGGACCCGGACCATGGCTGGAAGGCCAAGTACGAAATCCTTCCGGGCAAGGAAAAGGTCATCGAAGAGCTGCGCCGGCTCGCCAAAGATGCTGACACCATCTATCTCGCGACGGACTTGGACCGCGAAGGGGAAGCCATTGCCTGGCACCTGCGCGAAGCCATCGGCGGTGATGACAGCCGCTACAAGCGCGTGGTGTTCAACGAAATCACCAAGAAAGCCATTCAGGAAGCGTTCTCCAAGCCGGGCGAGCTGGACATCGACCGTGTCAACGCTCAGCAGGCCCGTCGCTTCCTCGACCGCGTCGTGGGCTACATGGTCTCGCCATTGCTGTGGGCGAAGATTGCCCGTGGCCTGTCCGCCGGCCGTGTGCAATCGGTGGCAGTCAAGCTGGTGGTGGAGCGTGAGCGCGAGATCCGTGCGTTCATCCCTGAAGAATACTGGGAAGTCCACGCCGACCTCGGCACTGCAAAGGGCGCCAATGTGCGCTTTGAAGTGGCCCGTGAGAAAGGCGAGGCCTTCAAGCCGCTGAACGAAGCCCAGGCCATGGCCGCGCTGGAGAAGCTCAAGGCCTCCAGCTACAGCATCGTCAAGCGTGAAGACAAACCGACCAGCAGCAAGCCGTCGGCGCCGTTCATCACCTCCACCCTGCAACAGGCCGCGAGCAACCGCCTGGGCTTCGGGGTGAAGAAGACCATGATGATGGCCCAGCGTCTGTATGAGGCTGGCTACATCACGTATATGCGTACGGACTCCACCAACCTGTCGCAAGACGCGGTGGCGATGGCGCGTACCTATATTGCAAGCGAATTCGGCAAGACCTACCTGCCGGAGAAGCCGAACGTCTACAGCAGCAAGGAAGGCGCACAAGAGGCTCACGAAGCGATTCGTCCTTCTGACGCCAACACCACGCCTGCCAAGCTGAGCGGCATGGAGCGCGACGCTGAGCGCCTCTACGAGCTGATCTGGCGCCAGTTCCTGGCTTGCCAGATGCTGCCGGCGCAATACCTGTCTACTACCGTCAGCGTGGGCGCGGGCGATTTCGAGCTGCGTGCCAAGGGCCGTATTCTCAAGTTCGACGGCTATACCCGTGTGATGCCGCAGATCGCCAAGCCTGGCGATGATGACGTGCTGCCGGACATGGCCCAGGGCGACACGTTGAAGCTGATCAAGCTCGACCCGTCCCAGCACTTCACCAAGCCACCGGCGCGTTATTCCGAAGCCAGCCTGGTAAAAGAGATGGAGAAGCGCGGTATCGGTCGTCCTTCGACCTACGCGGCGATCATCTCCACCATCCAGGACCGTGGCTACGTTGCGCTGCACAACCGTCGTTTCTATTCGGAAAAGATGGGCGACATCGTGACCGAGCGTTTGTCGGAGAGCTTCTCCAACCTGATGGACTACGGCTTCACCGCGGGCATGGAAGAGAACCTCGATGACGTGGCCCAGGGCGAGCGCGACTGGAAAAACGTGCTCGACGAGTTCTATGGCGACTTCAAGAAAAAGCTCGAAGTGGCCGAGAACCCCGAGAACGGGATGCGCGCCAACCAGCCGGTGATGACGGATATCCCGTGCACCACCTGCGGTCGGCCGATGCAGATTCGTACCGCCTCCACCGGCGTGTTCCTCGGTTGCTCGGGCTACAGCCTGCCGCCTAAAGAGCGCTGCAAGGCGACCGTCAACCTGGTGCCGGGCGACGAAATTGCGGCTGATGATGAGGGTGAGTCCGAGTCGCTGGTGTTGCGCGGCAAGCACCGCTGCCCGATCTGCAGCACGGCGATGGACGCCTACCTGCTGGACGAGAAGCACAAGCTGCACATCTGCGGTAACAACCCCGATTGCAACGGCTACGAGATCGAAGAGGGCACCTACCGCATCAAGGGCTATGAAGGCCCGAGCCTGGAATGCGACAAGTGCGGCAGCGAGATGCAGCTCAAGACCGGTCGTTTCGGCAAGTTCTTCGGGTGCACCAACCCGACCTGCAAGAACACCCGCAAACTGCTGAAAAGCGGTGACGCGGCGCCGCCGAAAATGGACCCGGTGAAGATGCCTGAGCTCAAGTGCGAGAAGGTCAACGACACCTACATCCTGCGCGACGGCGCTTCGGGGCTGTTCCTGGCTGCGAGCCAGTTCCCGAAGAACCGCGAGACCCGTGCGCCGTTGGTGATGGAGATCGTGCCGCACAAGGACGAGATCGATCCGAAGTACCACTTCCTGTGTGAAGCGCCGAAGAAGGACCCGGATGGTCGCCCAGCCGTGATCCGCTACAGCCGCAAGACCAAGGAGCAGTACGTGCAGACCGAAGTGGACGGCAAGCCGACTGGCTGGAAAGCGTTCTACGACGGTGGCAAGTGGAAGGTCGAAGACAAGCGCCAAGGCGCTTGATCCGCTAGTCTGTTAACGCCAAAAGCCGTCTGTATAGACGGCTTTTGCTTACTGTAGGAGCGAGCTTGCTCGCGAAGATCGTTAACGAAAACGCGGGAAACCTGGCACCCTGCGGTGCCTGGAAGTTTTTCGCGAGCAAGCTCGCTCCTACACAGCCAGCATCACGCCTATTCGTTGTGGAGATTGCCGTCATGGCCAACGAACTCTATACCCGTACCAATCAGAAAATTTACTTCGCGGGTTTATCCCTGGAGGCCCTTGGCCGTGCCGAGGAAGGGAAAGAGATGAATGCCATCGCGCTGGTACAGGCGGGGCGCGAAGCGGCGTTGTTCCACCTGTACGGTGCCTTGCTGGGGCTGTGCCATGAAATCGCCGGGTTCTACCGCTTGCCCCAGGCGGGCGCACCGCGGGCGGAAATGATCATGAATCGTGAAGTGCTGGATTCCATGGCCATCCCCGAGTTGGCCGAGTTGGTGGAAATGGCCCAAAGCCCTGACAGTTGGGTGGCGCGGCTGCTCAAGGCCCATGCGGATATGTTCCAGCCGCCGCGTATTCCCCATGTGCCCAAGGGGGATGTCACCCAGCCGCTGATTGTCGCTGTGGCCTTGGAACAGGATGAGCCCAAGCCTTTGAGCCGCGAAGAGTTGGAAGGCTGGCGCCAGGAGCTGAAAAAGATGGCGCTGCGCTTTCGTGAAGGGCTCAACGAGTGTTGAAGGAGTAAATGAGGGGGCTGGCTGCGCAGCGACGCTGAACCTGTGGCAAGGGAGCTTGCTCCCGCTACGGCCGGACGGCCGACGCTTATCTACCTGATGCCCTAGGATCCAAATGTGGGAGCTGGCTTGCCTGCGATGACGGCCTGCCAGCCGACACCTATCGGGCTGATGCCCCGCGTTCAATCTGTGGGAGCGGGCTTGCTCGCGAAGGCGGCCTGCCAGCCGACACCTATCTACCTGATTCCCTGCGATCAAACTGTGGGAGCTGGCTTGCCTGCGATGGCGGTCTGACAGTCAATACAGTTGGATTGTGTACATATCCATTGCTGCGGTAACGGCCACTTAGGGTTCCGTTCTGACAGCGGCTCACTTTTGAAAAGCCGGAATGCCGGCCCAGTCAAAAGTAAGCAAAACGCTCTTGCCCCACCACT
>NZ_QODJ01000036.1:0-59382 GCF_009935965.1 Pseudomonas sp. L13 | reverse complement strand
CCCCAAATCCCTGTCGAATTCCGGCCAGCGTGGTTTAACGGGGCGCTTAAGATCAAGATCAAAAGCAGATCAAGAGCAAGATCAAGAGCGGCTCGCTTCGCATCGTAGTTACCGTCGGCTGCTACAGGCTACAAAGTTGTGTAGATACCTATGCTGCGATAGCGGTGGTGAATATTCCATCGCCATCGCAGGCAAGCTACCACCTTTCTGACCGAGTCCGACATTCCGATCAGCTCGGCGCTAACGGCGCCACAGATTCAAGC
The DNA here is from genome assembly GCF_009935965.1 of Pseudomonas sp. L13. Lineage (NCBI taxonomy): Bacteria > Pseudomonadati > Pseudomonadota > Gammaproteobacteria > Pseudomonadales > Pseudomonadaceae > Pseudomonas > Pseudomonas sp. L13. The sequence goes on along the minus strand of NZ_QODJ01000036.1, from coordinate 59,119 downwards.
CTTGGCGGCCATCGCCGTCACTTCCACGCGCATACCTTCCACCGCCAAGGCGGCAACGCCTACTGCTGCCCGCACTGGCCAGGGCTTGGCGAAAAAGCGCTTGTAGACTTCGTTGAACGCCGCACGGTCGGCCATGTCGGTGAGATAAATAGTCAGGTGCATAACCCGGTCCATCGAACTGCCGGCTTTTTCCAGGGCAACCTTCAGCGCTTGCAGGGTGCACTCGCTTTGCAGGGTGATATCGCCCAGCTCCAGGCTGCCATCGGCGCGGGTGGGAATCTGCGTGGAGACCAGGATGCCGTTGAAGCCGACTACATCGGAGGAGATGGAATCGGCGTCCGGGTCAGGGGTATAGGACAGGTCGTGGTTGGCCATGGGCACCTCGTGTTGGCAGGAACAGAAAGGCGCCATGGTCCGTGAAAATAGTGCTTGGGGCAAATCAGGGGTTACCCGAAAGTTATTCCTTTACATCCATGAACTCTTCAGCCCACGCCACATAGCTCTCCGGCAAGGTGTAGGTATGGGTCAATTCCGTCGCACTGAGGTTCGAAGTGCTGTGGGTCAGCTGACGCTGGGCACGCAGGCTGTCGTAGGTGGCCTTGATCGCCGCGAAGTAGGCGCCATGCCCCGCCACCACGATGCGCACGCCCAGGCTGGCCAGGCGCTCGCTGTCGTGCAGTTGCGGGTTGCCGTAGGTCACCAGCATCAGCGGAACGCTGAGGTTCTCTGCGATCTGCTCCAGGTGGTCGAAGTCCTTGACGCCGACCATGCAGATGCCGTCGGCGCCGGCCTTTTCGTAAGCCTTGGTACGCGCAATCACGTCGCTGGTGGGCAGCACGCCGGCGTTGGTGCGGGCAATGATCGACAGTTCTGGGTCGACACGCGCCTCAAGGGCGGCCTTGACCTTGCCGATGCCTTCTTCGACGGAAATCAGGTCCGTGGATTTACGTCCGAATTGCGCGGGCAAAAGCGTGTCTTCGATGGTCAGCGCCGCGACGCCGGCGCGTTCCAGTTCTTCGACGGTGCGCATCACGTTCAGGGCGTTGCCGTAGCCGTGGTCGGCGTCGGCGATGAATGGCAACTGGGCAACGCGGCCAATGCGGGTGGCTTGCTCGACGAACTCACTCAGGGTAATCAACGCAAAATCGGGGGCCGCCAGCACCTGCAGGGAGGCGACCGAGCCGCCCAGGATTCCTACTTCAAACCCCAGGTCGGCCGCGATGCGCGCAGACATGGGGTCGAATACGGAGGCGGTTTCAACGCAGATGGGCGTTGCCAGCAGGTCACGGAAATTACGGCGTAGCGCTGAGTGAGAAATCTTGGGCATGGTCTTTCCTGGCTTTGGTCATCGTCAAGTGACGATCAATGTCTATTCGTGGTGCCGGGAGATTACCACGCAGATGCCCCTGTGATTATGACGTTTGAGCAGGGCGAGGGTTATCGAGCGACTGCACTGTAAGACGTACCCAGGTCGCGGGCCCAGCCGTCGAGCACGTCCTTGACGTTGTCAGCGGTCATGACTTGTTTGTCATTGTCCAGGGGCGTGCCGGTGCCTTTACGCACCATGGCCGCCACGACATCGCCGGTCGAACCATCCTCCAATGACAGCTCCGTGGCGATTTCACTGTCTCGATCGCGGATGCCAGTGGCGGTGCTCACGCCTGCTGCAACCAGGGTGATCGGCAGCCACTCATAAAACCGCAAACTTTGGGTGCTGGTGGCGATGCGGGTGATAGCGGGGCGTACTGTGAGGGTGTCAGGGCCAGGTTTTGAGGCCAGGTACACGTATTAACCCAGTTCCGAGCGCAGTACCAGGTCGTAGTAGCCGGTGACGTGGGAGAGCGTGCTTTGCGGGATCTGAGCGGTGGGTTCAACAGCCGGGAAAAACTGGCTGGGCGCCAGGTAGACCTGCTTGTAGCGGCCGCGCTTCAAGGCCGGGCTGATCCAACTCAGTACGGTCTGGCCCGACGGGCTCTGTTGTTCTTTAAGCAGGCTGTAGTCATGAAGAAAGCCTGTATATCGCTCGGGTTCGACCTTGTTGCTGCTGCAAGCCATCAGGCTCAGGGTGGCCGCCATCAGGAACAGGAGTGAGCATTTACGGGCCATCAATGGGTTGCCTGTTCGTTTGGAGTGTCGTGTGAGGATTCGATGTGCAACTGGCCATGGGTCATGATCCAGTGGACAAGCTCGGGGATGGGAATGGAGTGGGCGTACTCGACCCAGCGCCCGGCGTCGGGGCTGTAGTGTTCGAAGTAGCGACGCAGCACGATACGGTTCTGGTCTGCGTTCAGCCCCAGGCAGGATTCCTGGAACAGCATCGGGCTATCCTGGGCGGGGGAGGAGGTGCGCTGGCTTAGCACCAATGGCCGTACGTCGCCCGCTGCCTGCTCGGTGTACCTGCTGCTCGTAACTTTCATGGGCGTCTCCTTGAGTGGAAGACGTGCAGGATGCCCGACAGGTTTTGCCCAAAGATGTCCGGGTTGTGTCCTTGGTGAAGGAATGTTGCTCGATTGAAATAAATGACCAAGGCGCCGGAATGGTTTTAGATGGCTTCTTTTTTTGGCCTGGGAATCTGTGAACGTGAGCAGACTGCTGATCGTTGATGACGACGTGGAAGTGTTGGCATTGCTGAAGAAGTTCTTCGTCCAGCATGCCTATGAAGTCGACGTGGCCGCCGACGGCGAGGCCATGTGGGCGGCCATTGCACAGCAGCGGCCGGACACGATCATCCTCGACCTCATGTTGCCCGGCGAAGGCGGCCTCAGCCTGTGCCAGAAAGTGCGGGCACAGTTGGGCATCCCTATCATCATGCTCACGGCCATGGGCGAGTTGAGCGACCGCATTGTTGGCCTGGAACTGGGCGCTGACGACTACCTGACCAAACCCTTCGCCCCGCGCGAATTGCTCGCCCGCCTGCGCGCTGTGCAACGGCGTGCGGGGCAGCCGGTCAGTGCGGCCGACGAGCGCTCACGCCCGGTGATTGCCTTTGCCGGTTGGCATCTGGATATCACCTGTCGCGAACTGCGTTCGCCCGAAGGCGTGATGATCCCGCTGTCCGGTGGCGAGTTCGACCTGCTAGTCGTGTTTCTCGAACATCCCCAGCGAATCCTCACCCGCGACCAATTGATCGACCTGACCCACGGCCAGGGCCACGATGCCTTCGACCGCAGCATCGATGTGCAAGTCAGCCGGCTGCGGCGCAAGATCGAGCCCGACTGCAAGCGCCCGGACCTGATCCGCACCGTGCGCAATGGCGGCTATCTGTTTACCGCGTCGGTGACCCGCTCATGATCCGCCGCCTGTTGCGCCGCGACACCCTGAATCGGCGCATCGCCCTGACCATTCTTGCCGCGATGCTCGCGTCACTGGCTCTCAATGCCTTGTTCGTGCAGGTAGCCGGGGTGTGGGCGCGTCCGCCCATCGACCGCACAGGGCTGCTGGAGCAGATGGCCGCGACGTTGAAAGTGATCGAGGCCGCGCCTGCGCCGTTGCGCTCGCACCTGGCGGCAGCGGCCAGCGATAACCGGTTGCAAGTGACGTGGCATACCAACCCCGTGGATTTCGGCCTGCCCAGCGGCGGCAACGTGCTACAAGCCGGCGAAGTCCCCGGGATACAGGCGTTGTTTGGCACGGGGCGCACCATTGAGGTATACAGCCCGGACGATTGGCCGCGTGGCAGCCCCGACGCACATTATGTGGCGCTGGTGCAGCTACTTGATGGCAGCTGGCTGTCCTTCATCCCGCCCGAACGCAGTTGGGGCCTGAGCGCACCCACACGAATTGCGGTGATCATCACCCTGGGGTTGATCGCCACCTTGCTGGTCGCCTGGGTCGCCACCCGGCAGTTGGCCAAGCCGTTGCAGCGTTTCGCCAGCGCTGCAAGACGCTTCGGTGGCGATCTGCGCGCACCGCCCATCGACATCGAAGGCCCCGACGAAATACGCCAGGCCACCATCGCCTTCAACGCCATGCAGGCGCAGATCCAGCATTTCATCGGCGAGCGCACCCATATGCTGGCGGCCATTTCCCATGACTTGCGCGCGCCTTTGACGCGGATGCGCCTGCGTTGCGAGTTCATGGAGGACCTGGACCATCAGCACAAGCTGATTCGCGATGTCGAGGAAATGCAGTCGATGATCAACGCCGCATTGGCGTTTTTTCGCGACGATACGGTGCTGGAGCCCAGCACGGCATTCGATTTGTCTGAACTGCTGCAAACCATCATCGATGACTACCGCGACCAGCAGTTGGTGGTCGATTTCTGCGGGCCGCCCCACCTGGTCTATCACGGCCGGCCGCTGGGGCTTAAACGGGTGGTAGTCAACTTGCTGGAAAATGCCGCCAAGTACGCCCGGCACCCCAGCATTGCGCTGAGTGTTAATGACCAGAGTGTGTGCATTGAGGTCTGCGATGAGGGCCCGGGGATTCCTGAAGCGGACCTGGAGCGTGTGTTCGATCCGTTCTTTCGTCTCGAGACTTCACGCAACCGCAACACAGGCGGTGTGGGGCTTGGGCTCTCGGCGGCACGGGCGATTGTGCGTGAGCAGGGCGGTGAACTGAGCCTGAGCAATCGGCCCGGTTCGGGGTTGGTGGCCCGGGTTGAATTGCCGCGCTAGCGTGATGCGATATGCGCATTATTATTGAATTAGGTTATGCGTTATCAGTATTTTACATCCCGCCTTCAACACCGCAAAAATACCCCTGACAGCAAATGACCTTATAAAACCGAGACCGTACGCGCGGATCGACTTGAATGCCCTACAAGGCATCTGGAGACGAGCGTGCGTTACCTCACAACCCTGGCGGCTGGATTGGTCGCCTCATTGCTGTGCCTGACAGCACAGGCGCAAACCCTGGTGGTCGGCGACCAGAGCTACAACGCCCAGGCCGTGATGGAGGCGGCGGGCGTGCTGGATGATCTGCCTTACACGCTGGACTGGAAACAGTTTACGGCCGGGTCACCGGTGGCCGAAGCGCTCAACGTCGGCAGCCTGGACCTGGGCCTGCTCGGGGATGCGCCGGTGTTGTTCCTGGGCGCCCTGGGTGCACCGATCAAGGTGATCGCCGTGAGCCGGCAGAATCTCGACGGCGTGGCCATCCTGGTGAAAAAGGATTCCTCGATCCACAGCCTGGCCGATCTGGCAGGCAAGCGCGCCGCAATCTGGAAGGGCTCCTGGAGCCAGCAACTGTTGCTGACCGCGCTGGACAAGGCCGGGGTGGCGCGGGATTCGCTGCAATGGCGCTACCTCAGCGCCCTGGATGCCTCCCACGCGCTGGAAGGCGGTGCGGTTGACGTGATCGCCACCTGGGAACCCTATGTCACGCAACAGGAGCGCCAAGGCGCGCGGGTGCTGGCAACCGCTGAAGACTTGATCCCGGCCCAGAGTTTCATTGCCGCCAACGCCAGTGCTGTGGAGGCCAAGCGTGAACCCATCAGCGACTTCCTCCAGCGCCTGAAAAAAGCCCGCGACTGGGCCCGCCAAAGCCCGGCCAACGCCAACGCGTATGCCGATGCCTGGGCCAAGCGCACCCGCGCGGATGCCGACATCGCCCGCGTCTGGTTTGCCCGCGCACGCACCACCGTCGAGCCGCTGACGCCTCAGGCGCCCATCGAGGCGCAAAAGACCGTGGACTTTTTTGCCGGCCTGGGCCTGGTCAAGTCTTACTCGGCCGCCACGTTGTTCGACCCTTCATTCGCGGCCGCCTTGCAGCCCGCCGTCGCCACCACCCAGCCCTGACTGCTTTAAGGACTACTGCGCAATGACTAAAAGACAGCTCAAACTGGGCGCCCTGACCATGGGCTGCGGTGGGCCGGGCCGCCATAACCTGTGGCTTGACCCGCAATTGCCGGCCGATGCCAGCGTCAACGTCGACTGGTACATCCAGATTGCACGCCAGGCCGAGGCGGCGTTGTTCGACCTGATGTTTATCGTCGACAGCCAGTTCATCACCGAAGGCTCGCCGTCCCATTACCTCAATCGCCTGGAGCCGCTGACCTTGCTGTCGGCACTGGCTGTGAGCACGCGGCATATCGGCCTGGTCGGTACGCTGACCACCTCGTATAACTCGCCGTATAACGTCGCCCGGCGCCTGGCATCCCTGGACCTGATCAGCAAAGGCCGCGCCGGCTGGAACGTGGTGACCAGTGGCGATGCCGGTACCGCCGGCAATTACAGCCGCGACGAACACTACGACTACGCCACACGCTACGGTCGCGCCGCCGAACACGTTCAGGTGGTGCAGGGGCTGTGGAACTCCTATGAAGACGATGCGTTTGTGCGCAACCGTGCCACCGGGCAGTTTCTCGACCCGAGCAAGCTGCACAGCCTGAATCACCAGGGCGAACATTTCCGGGTGGTGGGCCCGCTGAATATCCAGCGCTCGCCCCAAGGCCAGCCGGTGATTTTCCAGGCCGGTGACTCCGAACAAGGCCGCGAGCTGGGCGCCGCCACCGCCGATGTGATCTTCACCCACGCGGCCAGTATCGAGCAGGGCCAGGCGTTTTACCGGGATATCAAGGGCAGGGCGGCACAACGGGGGCGTGATCCTGAGCAGCTACTGATCATGCCCGGTGCGGAAATCTATGTGGGCGACACCGATGCCCATGCCCGGGAAATCGAACAGCACTACCATCAGCTCGACCACAGTTTTGCGTTGGCACTCAAGGAGTTCGGGCGCAATTTTGGCTGGCATGATTTCAGCCAATACGACCTGGACGCGCCGTTCCCGCAAGAGAGCCTGGAGGCCGCGCGCAGCAGTTTTTTCACCGCAGCCAAGCGCATCGCCGACCAGGCGCGGGAAAAGGGCTTTACCCTACGCCAGGCCGTCGAATTTGGCCGGCAATTGCGCCCAGGCGCGTTCGTCGGCAGCGCCGCCACGGTGGCGCAGAAGATGGCGGATTGGTTCGAGGCGCGGGCCGTGGATGGGTTCAATATCTACATCGGGCACCCTGGGCAATTTGATCGTTTTACTCGGGAGGTGATCCCTTTGCTGCGAGAGCGCGGTGTTTATCGCACGGCCTACGAGGGCTCGACCTTGCGTGAAAGCCTGGGCTTGGCGATTCCGAGGTTCCAGCGCCCCCCTCACCCTAAGGGGTGATTTCGATGACTTTGCGGGTGTGGGACTATCACTCCAGTCCCCGGCGCCAGTGACCTGGTGTCGCACCCAACCGTTATGACGGCGAGTCTTCGAAGTGGAAAATGATCGACTGTCTTCAGCCCAGTGGTTCGAACAGATCGCCAAGGTCACCGAGAGCATCGGGCACGCTGGGTTTGCCGCCACGTTGTTCGATGCCCTGGGGTGTATCCGCCCCATTCAGGCCACGACCTTGTACCTGTACCCCCACGACGGCATGCCCAGCGCGCTGTTTGAACTGGACGGGCCATGGTTGCCCCAGGGCAATGTGCGCCAGTATCTCTCTGGCTTCTACTTGCTCGACCCGTTCTACGGCGCCTGCGTGGAGGGGGCGGCATCCGGCTGCTACGACCTCGCCGACGTAGCGCCCGATCACTTTGAGCACAGCGAGTACTACCAGTCGTTTTACCGGCATTCGCACCTGGAGGATGAGCTCAACTACATCCTGCAGGCGAGCAACGGCTTGAGCCTGGCGGTGTCGTTGGCCTTTACGCAAAAGCTCGACACGGCCACCACCGAGCAATTCAAGCGCATAGCGCCTTGGGTATTGGCCGTGCTGGGCAAGCACTTCGTCGGCCTGGAGACTCAGGGCGCGCGTTTCGAAAGCCTGTTGGAACAGCGCATTCACTCGGCGCTCAACAACTTCGGCTCCTCGCTGCTCACCGAACGCGAATGCCGGATCACCCAGTTGATCCTGCGCGGCCACTCCACGCGCTCACTGGCAGAGCGTCTCGGGGTCTCCGAAGACACCATCAAGTCCCACCGCAAGCACATCTACAGCAAGCTCGACATCGGCACGCAATCGGAACTGTTTTCCCTGTTTATCGACTCGTTGGCCGAGGCCCAGGGCGGGCTGAGCAAAGACCCCCTTGAACGCTACATGAGCAAAGGCCGTTGACCGGCTGCATGACTACCCACAACAAGAGAAAAAGCCATGAACCTACCCTTTGAACCGCAACGCCAGACCCAGGACTATCAGGCCTCGGACGCGGCCCACCATATCCATGCCTTTGTGGATCAAAAAGCGCTGAATGCCGAAGGCCCACGCGTAATGGTCCGCGGTGAGGGCCTGTACCTGTGGGACAGCGAGGGCAAGCGTTACCTGGACGGCATGTCGGGCCTGTGGTGTACGCAACTGGGTTATGGCCGCAAGGACCTGACCGCTGCGGCGGCTGCGCAGATGGATCAGTTGGCGTACTACAACATGTTCTTCCACACCACCCATCCGGCGGTGATCGAACTGTCCGAGTTGCTGTTCAGCCTGTTGCCAGGGCACTACAGCCATGTGATCTACACCAACTCCGGCTCCGAAGCCAACGAGGTGCTGATCCGCACCGTGCGCCGCTACTGGCAGGTGCTCGGCAAACCGCAGAAGAAGATCATGATCGGCCGCTGGAACGGCTATCACGGCTCCACCCTGGCGGCGTCTGCCTTGGGCGGCATGAAATTCATGCATGAAATGGGCGGCTTGATCCCGGACGTCGCGCACATTGATGAGCCTTATTGGTACGCCCAGGGCGGTGAGTTGACCCCGGCCGAGTTCGGGCGGCGCTGCGCCCTGCAACTGGAAGAAAAGATCCTGGAACTGGGCGCGGAAAACGTCGCCGGTTTTATCGCTGAACCTTTCCAGGGCGCCGGCGGCATGATTTTTCCGCCAGAAAGCTATTGGCCAGAGATCCAGCGCATCTGTCGCCAATACGATGTGCTGCTGTGCGCTGATGAAGTGATTGGCGGTTTCGGCCGTACCGGTGAGTGGTTTGCCCATCAGTATTTCGGCTTCGAACCCGACACTTTGTCGATCGCCAAGGGCCTGACTTCCGGATACCTGCCCATGGGCGGTTTGGTATTGAGCAAGCGCATGGCCGAAGCCCTGGTAGAGCGGGGCGGGGTGTTTGCCCATGGACTGACGTATTCCGGGCACCCGGTTGCGGCGGCGGTGGCCCTGGCCAACCTCAAGGCGCTGCGTGACGAAGGGATCGTGCGCCAGGTGAAGGACGACACCGGGCCGTATTTGCACACGCTCCTGCACGAAGTTTTTGGCAACCACCCGATGATCGGCGAGATCCAGGGCACCGGCCTGCTCGCCGCCTTGCAGTTTGCCGAGGACAAGGCCACGCGTAAACGCTTTGCCAATGAAAACGATCTGGCCTGGCAATGCCGCACCTTTGGCTTTGAAGAAGGCGTGATCATTCGCTCCACCCTGGGCCGCATGATCATGGCCCCGGCCCTGGTGGCCAGCCGCGCGGAGCTCGATGAGCTGGTCGACAAGACCCGCATCGCGGTGGACCGCACCGCACGGATCGCGGGAAAGCTGTGAAGGGCAGAGCCCCTGCATTCCACTTCCCAGGAGTCAGCAATGAATACAATAACAAACGTAGCCGACACTCCCACCCATCACACTTGCTCTTCACGCCGTTTTCGACAACCCCTGGGCCTCGTCGGATTGGTGCTGTTCGGCCTGGCGTATATGGTGCCGCTGGCGGTGTTCACCACCTACGGCCTGGTGACCCAAATGACCAAGGGCCACCTGGCCACCGCTTACCTGTTGACCCTGGCCGCCATGCTGCTGACGGCCTACAGCTATTGGTGCATGGTCAAGGCGCACCCTTATTCGGGCTCGGTCTACACCTATACGCGCAAGGCGTTTGGCGCCTCCTTCGGCTTTATCGCCGGCTGGACCTTGCTGCTGGACTACATCTTCCTGCCGCTGCTCAGCTATTTGCTGATTGGCATCTACCTGTCCGAGTACTTTCCCGCCGTGCCCACCGCCGTGTGGGTGCTGGGCTCCATTGCCCTGGTGACGGCGCTGAATCTGGTGGGCATCGAGTCGATTACCCGGGTCAATTGGGTGCTGATCGTGGCCCAGCTGGTGTTCATCGTGGTGTTCGTGGTGTTGTCGGTCCACAACCTCAGCGAGCAGGCCGAGCCGGTGTCGCTGCTTGAGCCGTTTCACCATGAAGGGTTCAGTGTGCCGCTGATCATGACCGGCGCGGCGGTGCTGTGCTTGTCGTTCCTGGGTTTTGATGCCGTGTCGACCATGGCCGAGGAAACGCCGGACCCGCGTCGCACCATTCCGCAGGCGATCATGGCGGTGTCGCTGATCGGTGGGTTGCTGTTTTTGGTGGTGTCGTATTGCGCCCAGATGGTCTTCCCGGAATGGAACAGTTTCGCAGATCCCGACTCGGCTTCGGTGGATGTGATGCGTCGGGTCGGCGGTGAGCTGCTGGTGAGTGCGTTTACCGCTACCTATGTGGCGGGCTGTTTCGCCTCCGCGATGGTCTCCCAGGCCAGCGTGTCCCGCGTGCTGTTCGCCATGGGCCGCGACGGCGCATTGCCCAGGGTCTTCGGCAAGCTGGTGACGAAAAAGCGCGTACCGGCCAACGCGATCATGCTGGTCAGCCTGTTTTCGCTGATTGCGCTGTTTATCAGCCTGGACACCGTGGCCAACATGATCAGCTTTGGCGCGCTGTTCGCGTTTTCGGCGGTGAACCTGGCCGTGATCAAGCATTACCTGGGCGACCAGAAGCTGCGCGGCCCGCGCAACTACCTGCTGTACGCCGCACTGCCGGGCCTGGGGTTTCTCAGCACGCTGTGGTTGTGGACGAGCCTGTCGGGTATGTCGTTCACCATCGGCCTGTGCTGGATGGGCCTGGGGCTGGTGTGTTTGTTCTGCGTCACGCGTGGGTTCCGGGTGCGCATGCCGGACCTGCAAATGGCCGAATAAACAGGCCCCACCTCGGTTCATCTGTAGGAGCGAGCTTGCTCGCGAAAAACGTCAACGATAACGCGTGCTTCCTGGATGAACGCGGCGCCTGTGAGTTTTTCGCGAGCAAGCTCGCTCCTACAAAAGCCTTACGGCCCCCTTCAGGAGTACAGCATGTTCAACCTTGATTATTGGCAGCAGCGCGCTGCCCGCCAAACCTTCATCAGCACCGCCCTGATCGACGGCCAGCCCGTAGGTGCACTCTGCGGGGCGACCTTCGACACCATCAACCCGGCGACCAGCCGCTTGCTTGCGCAGGTCGCCGCCTGCGGTGCAGCGGAAGTCGACCTGGCAGTGCGCTCTGCACGCCGCGCTTTTAACAACGGCCCGTGGCGGCGCATGCCCCCGGGCGAGCGCAAGAAAATCCTGCTCAAACTCGCTGACCTGTTGATGGCCCACCGCGAAGAACTCGCACTGCTGGACTCCCTGAACATGGGCAAGCCGGTAATGGACGCCTATAACGTCGACGTGCCCGGCGCGGCCCATGTGTTCGCCTGGTACGGTGAAGCCCTGGACAAGCTCTACGATCAGGTCGCGCCGACTGCCCACAACGCGTTGGCGACCATTACCCGCGAAGCATTGGGCGTGATTGCAGCGGTGGTGCCGTGGAACTTCCCGCTGGACATGGCCGCCTGGAAACTCGCGCCTGCATTGGCGGCAGGCAACAGCGTGGTGCTCAAGCCCGCCGAACAATCGCCATTCTCCGCCCTGCGCCTGGCCCAACTGGCGCTGGAGGCGGGCATCCCCGAAGGCGTGCTGAACGTGGTGCCAGGAATGGGCGAGGGCGCCGGCAAGGCCTTGGGGTTGCACCCGGACGTCGATTGCCTGGTGTTTACCGGTTCTACCCAAGTGGGCAAGTACTTCATGCAGTACTCCGCCCAGTCCAACCTCAAGCAGGTGTGGCTGGAATGTGGCGGCAAGAGCCCGAACCTGGTGTTTGCAGACTGTCAGGACCTGGACCTGGCGGCGGAGAAGGCGGCCTTTGGGATTTTCTTCAACCAGGGCGAGGTGTGTTCGGCCAATTCGCGCCTTTACGTGCAACGCTGCATTCATGATGAGTTCATCGAGCGCCTGATCGACAAGTCCCGCGCCTGGATGCCCGGCAACCCACTCAACCCGGCCAGCGCCGCCGGTGCAATTGTCGACAGTGGGCAAACCGCACGCATCATGCAAGCCATCGGCCAGGCGCGCACAGACGGTGCCACGCTGTTGACCGGTGGCCAGCAGGTGAACATTGAGGGTTGTTCGAACTTCATCCAGCCGACGATATTCGCCAACGTCACCGCTGACATGAGCCTTTCACGCGAAGAGGTGTTTGGCCCCGTGCTGGCGGTGAGCGCCTTCGATACCGAAGAACAGGCCATACAGCAAGCCAACGACAGCCTTTATGGCCTGGCGGCATCGGTGTGGAGTGATGACCTGAACCGTGCGCATCGCGTGGCCCGTGCCCTGAATGCCGGCACCGTGTCGGTCAACACCATTGATGCGCTGGATGTGACCGTGCCGTTTGGCGGCGGCAAACAGTCGGGGTTCGGGCGCGATTTGTCGCTGCATTCGTTTGATAAGTACACGCAGCTGAAAACCACCTGGTTCCACTTGCGTTAACTGCCCCGTTTCGCATAACTGCTGTGCCGTCACAGGCATTCATCCGCCTGCGCGCTATGCCTATAGTCCACTCACCACGTGCAGCGCGCGTTCAACCGCGCTGCGCGATCCAGCCCAAGACCGAGGTGAGCCTGATGAACCGTGAATTCGACCCCGCACTGACGGATATCAACCAAGTAGACGCCGAGTACTTCGAGTACAGCAAGGCGGCGAATCCCATCAGTGCCAACCTGATTTCCCGCATTCCCTATCACAGCTTTCCCGCCTCGCTGTATGACAGTGGCCCCTCGCGCGTGGTACCGCTGGACCTCAGCGACGCTTTGGGCTGCGAAGGCCCTGCGACAGGCCCCGGGTTGTGCGCAAACTTCATGCGCCTTAACCGTGGCGACACGCTGACCCTGCAACCCAACGCCACCTCCCAGGTGTTCTACGTGATCGCCGGGGAGGGCGGCGTGGTTCAGGGCGAGTATGAAATTCAATGGTCCAAGGGCTGTTTTATTGCCCTGCCTGGGTTACAGCAGGCACACTTCAGTGCCCGCGAAGATGCGCGTCTTTACTATGTGCACGATGAACCGTTGCTGCGTTACCTGGGGGTGACACCCAGTGCCGACCGCTTTGCGCCAACCCTGTACCCGGCAGCACTGGCCAACGCGAAGTTGCGGGAAGCAGCCGATGATCCCAGGGCCCAGGACCGCAGCCGCATCAGTATCCTGCTGGGTAACCGCCACTTCCCGCAGACACGCACGGTGACCCACGTATTGTGGGCCATGTACGGGATTCTGCCGGCAGGATCGGTGCAGAAACCCCATCGGCATCAGTCGATTGCACTGGACTTCATTATCGATTGCCCCAAGGGCTGTTATTCCTTGGTGGGCACCGAGCTTGAGGCGGATGGGCAAATCCGTAACCCGCAACGGGTCGACTGGTCGCCCGGCCTGGCGTTTGTCACGCCACCGGGTTATTGGCATGCGCACTTCAATGAGTCCGATAGCGAGGCGTTCCTGATCCCGATTCAAGATGCCGGGCTGCAAACCTTCTTGCGCGCGTTGGATATTCGTTTCAGTTGAGTCACTTCCAGTCCGGTGTCTCGCCCAGTCGTTCAACGATAAAGTCGATAAAACACCGGACCTTGGACGACACAATGCGCTTGGGCGGGTAGACAAACCACACCGCAAACGCCCGCTCCACGCCCTGGATGTGCCACTCCGGTAGCCACACTACCAAGTCGCCGGCCTCGATACTTCGCGCCACCAGCCAGTCCGGCAAGAGCGCAAAGCCCAAACCTTGGCGCACGGCGATCAGTTGCGCGTCCAGGTCATTGATTCGAATAACGCTGTCATGCAGCAGCGGGAACGCGCGGCCGGCGGATACAAAACTGATATCTCCGGTGGTCGCCGTGCCCAGCACCGCAGGCACACCGGCCAAGTCCGTGGGCGTGGACGGAGGAGCGTGCTGCGTGCCAAACGCCGGGCTGACCACCAAGCGGTAGCGGCCGTCGCTGAGCTTGCGCGCTTTAAGGCTGGAGTCGGCCAGCGTGCCAATGCGGATGGCCAAGTCGACGCCGGCATGAATCAAATTGACCTGGGTGTTATCCAGCACCAGTTCCACGCTGATTTGCGGGTAGCGCACCAGAAAGTCATTCAACGCCGGCAGGATGTGATGCCGTGCAAACGCCGGTGGCAGGTTGAGTTTCAATACGCCCCGTGGATGCTGGTTAAGCGCTGAGGTAGCGGCCTTGGCGTGTTCCAGTTCATCCAGCACCCTGCGTGCGTGTATCAGGAAGGTCTGGCCGCCCTCGGTCAGGTGCAGCGTGCGTGTGGAGCGGTTGAACAGCGCTATGCCCAGGTCCTGCTCAAGGTCCTTCACATAGCGTGAAACCGTTGAGGCCTTGATCCCCAAACGCTCGGCGGCGCGGGAAAAGTTGTTACCTTCGGCGGCTTCGATGAAGGCGGTGAGGGCGGTGAAATAGTCCAAGGGCAGCCTCAGGGCAGGGCGATGAGAAGTGCAGCGTGTTGAGTTTTGCCGGGGGCTGTCAACTGCAAGACCGTAGAACCACGATGCAGCCCCCGTTTTATAGTGGTTTCAAGGATCAAGGCGATATGGGATCGCTCGCAGGAAAGGTTTCTTCGATCGCCTCATCGAGCTGGCTATCGCTGACGGCGCGGTCTTGCACCTTCACATTCGACTCGCAATGGCAATCGGCACCGGGGCACGCTTGACCTTGTGGGTGCAAGTCGGCGCATGCCTGGCTGCAGTAGGCTTTGCCGTTGCGCTGATGACGTGTGTCATCGGTCACCTGGCAAGTGCAGCCTGGGCAGGCGCAGGGCAAACCTTGAGTTGTCGGGTTCATAGGTCCTCCGAATATTCAGTGATGGGTGAACGTTCAGCACGTTTCTGATACGCGAATCAGGGCTGCTGGTAATGCCCGGGGACGTCATGGCCTTCATCCGCGGGCTTGTTGCGCTTTTGCACCTGGACGTCGCTCAATTTCGCGTCCTTGAGCTCTGCAAAGCGCTGTCTGAGCAGGGACTCTGCCCATTGCGGGTCCAGCGTGTCGGCATCGTGCTCAAGCGTGCGGCTTTGTTGCTGGTTGTCGAGGATGAAACTGATGAGGTAATGCGGTTTCTCGAACATGAACGTGGCTCCGTTACGGTTAACAAGGCGCCCCCGAGCAGGGCATGTTCGTTTGATGAGTTGGCTGCGCGGTGATTCAGAAAAAATAAGCCGCTTTCATCTATTGATCTCGATCAGGTGGGGACGCTGGCTCGCTCTATAACCTTGGGTGCTTATCGATGGCCAGGGACGGCTCAACGAGCAGCTCTGGTCGCACATTCTCAAGGAAGAGTCAGCCATGCGATCACTGAAGATCCTGTTGTTATCATCGGCATTCAACGGTTTAACCCAACGGGCCTGGCTGGATCTGCGCCAGGCGGGTCACGACCCCAGCGTTGTGGTGTTCACCGATCAAGCCACGGTGTGCCAGCAGGTCGAGGCGTCAGGCGCCGACCTGGTGATCTGCCCGTTTCTGAAGGACCGTGTGCCGCACCAACTATGGAGCCATCCGCGGCGCCCGGTGGTGATCATCCATCCGGGCATCGTTGGTGACCGTGGCGCCAGTGCGCTGGACTGGGCCATCACCCAGCAGGCCCGCCGTTGGGGCGTCACCGCCTTGCAAGCGGTGGAGGAAATGGACGCCGGGCCAATCTGGTCCACCTGTGAGTTCGACATGCCCGCCCAGGTGCGCAAATCCGAGCTGTACAACGGCCTGGTGAGCGACGCCGCGATGGTTTGCATCCGTGACGTCGTGGCGAAATTCGCCAAGGGCTTCGTCCCGACACCGCTCGATTACACCCAACCCAGCGTCATCGGGCGCTTGCAGCCGAACATGACCCAGGCTGACCGCACCTTCAGTTGGTTCGATTGCGCAGGCTTTATCAAGCGCAGCATCGACGCTGCCGATGGCCAGCCCGGCGTGTTGGCGAGCCTGTTGGGCGGGCAATATTACCTCTACGACGCGCACTTGGACGCCCGCCAGGGCACCCCGGGGGAAATCCTCGCAGTGCAGGACGACGCCGTGCTGGTAGCGGCTGGAGATCACAGCCTGTGGATCGGCTCGCTCAAACCCAAAGGCCCAGAGCCCTTCAAGCGGCCGGCACGGCATGTTCTGGCTGAGCAGTTGGCCGGCGTGCCGGTGCTGGACAGTTCAATCGCCTGCCAGCCGTTCAACGAGCGGGTCTATCAACCGATTCGCTACCAAGAGTTCGGCCACATCGGCGAACTGACGTTCGAGTTCTATAACGGCGCCATGAGCACCGAACAATGCCAGCGTTTGGTGGCTGCGTTGCGCTGGGCCAAGGCGCGAAGTACCCATGTGCTGCTGATCAAGGGCGGGCGCGGCAGCTTTTCCAATGGCGTTCATCTCAACGTCATCCAGGCCGCCGACGTGCCGGGGCTGGAAGCCTGGGCCAACATTCAAGCCATCGACGATGTATGCCTGGAGCTGCTCACCGCCAGGCAACTGGTGATCAGCGGCCTGACCGGCAGCGCAGGCGCAGGCGGCGTGATGCTGGCGCTGGCCGCCGACATGGTACTGGCCCGCGAAGGTGTGGTGCTCAACCCGCATTACAAAACCATGGGGCTCTACGGCTCCGAATACTGGACCTACAGCCTGCCACGGGCCGTAGGCAGTGAAATCGCGCATAAACTCACTGAAGAATGCCTACCCATCAGTGCCATCCAGGCCCAGCAGTACGGCATGGTCCAGGCCATCGGACCGCGTTGCCCACAGGCATTTGGCTTGTGGCTTTTGCAACAGGCCGACAGTGCGTTGACCGATGATAAGTACCTTCACGCACGCACACGTAAAGCCACGTTGGATGCTCAGCAAATTGAATGCTGTCGCGAGCAGGAGCTGGCACAGATGCGATTGGATATGGTGGAAAATCGCCAGCAGTTTGCCGAAAAATGCCGCAACTTCGTGTTTAAACGCAAAACCTGCCAGACCCCGCAGCGGTTGATTGCGCCGTGGGCGTTGAGGTGCGAGGCCGGCGTGCCGCAAAGCCGGATGCCGAGCGTGTAATCGGTCAACAGTGGCGGTAGCGAGGAGCTAGCTCACACAAGGCCTGGACCTTTCAACGGCCAGGCCATGGCTGTGTCAGCCGTTTGAGATACTATCGGCGCTCGCAAAGAACCGACTGTCATCGAAATGAATCGCGCACTGTTTGTATCACTGGATGGGCCCAAGGGAACCGGCAAAACCACGCTGTTGGAGGCTGTCACCAAAGTACTGAGGGCAGACAACCAAAAGGTGGTGCGACTGTGCGAAAGAAAAAGCGATCCCTACAGGGCTGAAACAATGGCCCTCGTTAACCAACTTGCCAGAAGCCCCAGCCGGGACTTAGAGATTGAGGTGTGTGAACGCTTTGCTGAGAGCCGTCATTGGATCTCCCAGCATGTGCTACCTAAACAGCCGCCTGGAAGTATCATCCTGATGGACCGCTGGTACCCGTCAGATGCGGCGTTTCGGCGGCTGATTCCGTTTGCCGACATTCTTCAAATGAACCTTGATCGACAGGTGCGGGTTCCAGACCTGCATGTCGGGGTGGTTACCGCTGCCGAGACTTCATGGGCCAGGGCGGCAGCGCGGCCACGGGGGCTGAGCAGTACGGTGATGCATAGGCTGGAGGAGCAGATCGTTTGTACCGAGGCGTTTGAGCAAGCTGTCGTCGATAACGGTTGGGTTCTTTGCAGGAATGAAGGAACGGTTGAGGAGGCGACTAGATGGGTGGTTTCGCAGATCTATCGAGTGCAGAGTGATACGAAGGCCGCGAATGGCGAGCAGCATCACAAGCCGTTGTCTTATTCGCAAATGGACTGACTGAGGCTGATCGGTGGTCTTCATCTTGTTTGTATCAAATTCTTGCTGATACATAAAAATGCCACCGTGTCACTACCCCAGACCTGTTTCTTTCTTGAAAAATCGGTTTCCTCCGTTATATTGGTTCAGGACAGGCCGCCGTTGCGCTTTTGGCGTACCTGGAAACAGCCAGACAAGGAGCAAGTCATGAACCAGAAAATCCAGCAGGGTGCGGCCGCACCCAACCATCAAGACGTCGACAAAGTGCTCTTCAGCAAAGAGGAGTTGCAGGTCTTGAGCGACGCTATCAAGAAGTCCAAGACCCGCGCTTGCGAAACCAAGGCGGCGAGCTGCGCATACCACCGTTGAGTTGACCCCGAAAAAGCAAGAAAGGACTTTCTTGCTTTTTCTTTTTTTGGGTAACGAGTATTCAATTGTCAACCAGGGAGGTGGACATGAGGGCGATCTTTATCGGCCATCAAACGTGGCTTGTGGAACATGGAGGCACCAGGATCCTGATTGACCCGCTGTTATGTCAGGACTTCGGTCTGGTTCACGAACACCGGATCGAAATCTACCCGCCACGTACTGTCGATGCCACAGCACTGTCCGATATAGACCTGATTTTCCTCAGTCACGAACATTCCGATCATTTCGACATCCAGTCGCTGAATCTGTTACCTCGTTCAGCCCGGTTTGTGGTGGGTGCGACCATTGTCGAACCGGTCAAGCAATGTATCCGCGACCTCGGGTTCAGCCTTAGCCAAGTCAACGACACCGAGCCAATGCGGGTCGGCGACTTGAGCCTGCGCTTCTACCCGGCGGATCCGAAGACCGCCTTCTGGGAAAGCCGAGTCACACAGGTGCATATCGAGGAGGCGGAGCAGCCAAGCAATGGCATCTTCATTGCTGTGGACGCACTGGTGTCCGAAGTCTTCAAGACCGATATCGTCGAAGGCCGACTGGCGCCGCCCAAGCTTGTAATCGTCTCGAACAACTCAAGGGTATCGCCCCCGGGAGCCTTTCAGTCCCTGGAAAACTGGGGCAAGAATGCGAATGACAGCAATCGTAAGGTTGGTCCGCTGGGGATCGGTGTGTTAAGCGCCGTACTGACCAGCTATATGGACGATTTTCCGGTGCAACCTGCGAACATAGCCCTGTGCGGCGGCGGGTTCATCAAGCGCATGGGCGAGTTCGCCGCATTTCCATTTTCCGACCAACCAACATTGAGCCGACTGGCTAACCGGCTCAGCCTTGACACCAATATTGTCGGCCTGCTGCCAGGCGAAGCTTTTGCTCTAGACCCTGAGCCCTGCCAGCAAAGTGTTATCGACTGGGTCCAGGTGAACACGGTGCAGCACAACATGCTGATCGAGGAGCTGGACCAGTTCATCGAGGCACGCAAAACCGTCGAGGTAGTTGCTTCGGTACGCCCGGACCTGCAAAACGTCGAAGCGTATGAAGAGCTGTTGCTGCATGCGCAAGCCGAGCTGCAACGCCTTGCGAAAAGCCTGATGCTGTTCATTACCGGACGCAAGGTGTTGGCTATGTCTCACTACAAGGGACGAAAGCTCGGGCCGAAAAGAATCGTTTTCAGTTTTGTCTCGCATGCCCTTGGGCGTCAGGACAGCTATGCGCTGAACCTCATCAGCGGCCAGTTCGAGGCTCAGAGGCACAACCAGCTCGAATCGCTGGTGGCGCAGTATCCTTTTGGCGTATGCATGCCCCTTGTGGACTTCATCGGCATGGTCGAGGGGGACCTGCAGATCTGGGACATCGTAGGCGTTTCGGTCCAGTCCTGGTTCGAGGGCGGCATCTTTGACGGCCTGATCCCATTTTTCTACAGCTACTACGGCGAGAACGGCAGCCCGCAGCTATTGGCGAAAATCATCAGGCGCAACATGCGCAAGCTCGAGGTGTGCCCATGAAGCTGATAATGATTGGCCATGAAAGCTGGTCGCTGCAGGCTGGCGATAGCCACGTGCTGATCGACCCGGTGCTGGGTCATGGCTTCGGTTCTGATATCGACCGGCAGTTCGCGATAGTCCCGGCACGCAATGTCGACTTGCAGCGCATGCCCGCGGTGGACGGCATCGTCCTGACCACCGAGCACCTGCAACACTTTCACCCAGCCTCGTTGCGTCGCCTGTCGACGGATTACGGGCATTTGCTCAAGCGCAAGGTGGTCTACGTCCCGGAACTGTTTCCCGGCGCGGCCGAAGCAATCGCACACGCCTGCGGTTACGAGGTGCGGCGAGTCGATACTCAGACCGAGTTTGTCATCGGTGCGTTGAGCCTGCGCTTTTACATGCCCTGCACCGAGGTACTGTTCTGGGACAGCCGCGTGGCGTCGCTGCATGTCGAGCACCAAGGCCGCGAAGCGGTTTTCATCCAGTCTGATACCCGTATCGCCGACACCTACTTTGCCGATGTCAACAGCGCAGCCATTACGTGGCCGCAGGTCATGGTGATGACCAATAACTTCCAGAGTAGCGGTGCGCAAGGTCCGGTTGGCCTGGACAACCTGTTACCGCTGCCCGACCAGCGCTACACCCGCGTGTCCGGCTTGCGACTGTTGGACGAAATCGTACATAAGCCGATGCGCCGACTGAACCAAGTGCCGACCCTGATTCTCGCGGGCAATGGTTATCACGATCCCTTAGGCAAGATGCACCACCCCTGGTCAAACCTTGAGCTGGCGCAGATTTGTAGCGAACTATCGTTGTTGCGGGCGGTGCACTCACTGGCACCCGGCGAAAGCTTTGACGTGTTGCCGGCACGGCCTGGTGAACCGGCGGACTGGATCTGCGTTTCGAAGGAGCAGGCAGAACCCCGTCAGGCGAAAGGACGACGCCGAATGATCGCGCTCGACACACCGCAAATTAAGGCCCATCTCGACGAAATGGCCAGGACCTGGCTGATTACCCGCTACGGCCAGATGCTGATGACCCAGAGTCATTACCTGGGGCGCGCGTTGGGCCAATGCCGTGTGGTACTGCAACTAACCCGAGACGACGGCGACGGCCAGCAGTGGCTGCTGGATGTATCCAGGGTCGAGTTCGTCGAGGTGCCGGACGAAGGCGCGGGCGCAATCAAACGTTATCCCTACGGCATCCGTGTCGACCATAGCGATTTTTGCCAACTGATTCTCGGCGAGTTGCAGATATGGGAACTGCTCAATCTGTCGGCATCGCAATGGTATGTGTGCGATCGCTATGACAGTCCGCTGGCGTTCTGGCTCGAGTATTACAACGAGCAAGTCGACTATGGACGCGCCTTGCGCAGTTATGAACAGTCGCTGGTGACTGCGTCATGAGCGGGCACAGAACGTTTGAACACGTGCATCTGAAACTTCTCACAGCAGATCAGGTGGCGCTGCAGCACCAGGCGCTTGCCGAGCTATTGGCCGGGCGTTATCAGGTTCTGCGTGTGCTCGGCCAGTCGGTGAAGTCCCTGGTTTGCTCAGGCCTGTGCATGGCCTCGGGCGAGCAGGTGGTGATCAAGCGTTACTTCGACAAAGCGGCCTATGCTGCTGAAACCAGCGGTTACTTGTTGTTCCGCTCGGGGCCGATCGCTGGCGTGCGCTATCAAGATTCGCGGCATCAGGTACTGGTGCTGGAGTTTCTCCAAGGCCGTTTGCCCTGTTTGGCCGACCTGCCTGAAGTGATCGAGGCCTATGCAGGAATGCATGCCACGGCCCTGGTGAATATCCAGCGTGTCATGGGGCATCACAGTACCCCTGAATTCGTCGATCCTTGTCTGTCTTCCTGCTGTGGTTTTCCCTCGTTTGACCTGCAGGGCATCAGCGTCGGTGACGGCAAGCCGGAGCATCTGCTTGTTACGCCAGATGGCGTGCGTATCCTCGACCTGGAGACTCATTCCCTGCAGCGCAGCGTGTGGTTCGACATCTTGTCCTTGAGTCGCTTCCTGGGGGCGGCACCTTCATGTTCGTGGAGCCTGGAGGAATGGGTGGCCTGTTACTGCGCATGCAGAAAGATTCCCGTCCACTACTACGATCTACAGAAAATCCAAGACTGCCTGGAGCGTGTACAGGCCATGGAGCCTGGTCGGGTGTACTGCGAGGAGGCCCTGTCGTGAAGTGGATGTACTGTTTTACCCCAGCATTGCGTTATCGGCCGACCACACGCTCAGAAGGGGGAGCGTTGCCCACGGGCTTTTTCGGCCTGGCCTTCAGACTTGCGCCCTGGGCGACCGGCGCTTATGTACTGGTGTCACTGTTGCAATACAGCGTGCCACTATTGTTCATCTACACGCTTAGCACGCTGGTGAGCACCCAAAGCGGTGCCGATACCGCGCTGTGGGATATCGTGCTCCTGGCGTTCTTGGCCATCAGTGCGTTCTCGCTGGTGGTCAGCGAGCTCAATCTGGAGCGTTATATCTGCCTGAGGTTATGCCGCGAGTTCGAGAGCCTTTTGGTGCGCAAGCTGCACGCCCATGTAGAGGTTGCGGTGCTGGAACGAGTGGTGTCACGGGACTTCAGCGTCATTCTAGATGGCATCGGTACTAGCATTAACCTATTGGCTATTCCGATTTTCCTGCTGCTGTCAGTTCTGCTGGCGTTGCTGATTTTTGGCACCGCAGGCTTCTGGGCCGTTGCGGTGATCAGCATGTTCCTGCCGCTTTCTTATCTGCTTTCCAGGCTCTCGGACCGTAACTACCGGCGAATCATGGATATGACCGCACAGCGTATCGAACAGTGTTCGGCGTGGTTGCGCAAGGGGCCGTGGCTTAAGCAGTTTACGGACCAGAGCGCCTTGCAGAGCATTGAGCGAACCCTGGCGGGCGAACGTGACCTTCGCAATCTGGACACGCTGCTGCGTGGCGCCGACAGCTACATCATCGGTTTCGGCCGTTTGATCCCCTTTGTATTGCTTGGGCTACTGGGTACCTCCGAATCAGCCTCGGTTTGGGATGGAGCAGTTTTCTGGCTGAGTATTCCGTTGCTGGCGGCGGTGCTCGCGTTGCCCCGCGCCTACGTGAGTTACAAGGCCGTCGGCCGCTCCCTGGAGGCGCTTAGTGACCTGTATCAGCATTCCTCCGGGGAGTCGGTATCCCGAACCGCTGCCGCCGACCAGCCACCTGGCGTGATCGAGTTCGATGCGGACTGGCCGATATGGCCAGCGACGCTGGTCGAATTGATTCCTGGCCCGCTGGATAGCCAGCATGAGGAGCTGCAGGCGTTACTGGGCGCTATTCGCTTGGTACCTGAGTTGGGGCCGGACCCACAGCACGTTATGCAACTGCCCATCGAGCTGGATGGAAGCAACCTCTCTGCCGGGCAGCGCCTGCGTCTGCAATTGCTGCGTGGGGTGTTTCTGGCCCGCGTCCAGAATGGAACCCTGAATATCGACCACGATTTCTCGGTGCTGGACGCCGCGGCTGTCCTTGCAGTCAAAGAGGCCTTGGAGCGCCTGTCCTGGGTTAGCTTCAGCCCATCGTGTGCAAGAGCGATAGCACAGCGCCAGGGGGCGCCGACGGAGGCCCCTGAGCGTACAGTTTCGACGGTGCCGGACGGTGCGTCGGTGCCGGAGCGTTTTAGCCTTGGCGATCTCTTCAAGCACTGTCGCTGGGGTGTTCTGATGTTGTTGGTGCCAGCGCTGATGATGAGCTATGCAGCCAACCTGACGCTTCCAGAAGCAGGTTTCTCGCCTTGGCAGGTTCTGTTGTATGCCGTAGCTGGGGTAGGCGCAGGAATCGCTGCCGGACTGTTTATCGAGGATCTGTTGCGCAGCCACTTTTCCCGCTTATTCATCGATGGCCTGCGAGATATCCGAGTTACAGGGCTGGCCGATGCGCTGCAGACCGTTTCGCGCGATGTCACCACGACATTTGAACGCATCGCCTGGTATGCCCACGACATTGCCTGGATCATCGCGCTGTTGCTGTGTAATGGCGTGGCTTTGTGGATGGGATTCGGCCTGTTCGGCATCGCCGTGGCGCTGCTGTTCAGCGGGTTGCTGGCGGTGTTGTACCGGCTCTCGATCAATGAGCTATATCGGACCCGGATCGAGAGCGTCAAGGGATTCGACTCCCTGATGCGCTCGGCCCATGTGGCGTTTGCCATTTCCCGCGCCGGTGGCGCGGGTTTCGAACGCCAGGGGGACTGGCTGACGCTCACTCAGCGCAGAGCGTTAGCCGAGGGGCTTACGCATTTCTATACCACCCGCATGCGCAGCGTGATCACCCGCACCGTCACAGCGGCCAGTTGCGCGTTGCTCAGCGACCTGGTGATTGTCTTGGTAGTCCTGATGGGCAGCCTCTACCGGACGAGCGATTCAGCGTTTGTATTGGCGGTCACGGCCTTGCTATTGGTTCGTTCCGACCTGGCCAATGTATTTCTGGCCATCACGGGTTTCAAATCGCAGTCGGTGTCCGTGGCGCGCCTGCAACACTTTGCCCGGCCCAAAAGCTTGGTGGCCGTGACGATTGCCGGGCAGAGCCTGAGCATCGCGCCCTTTATCGCTCAACGCACCTATCGTGCCTTGAACCTGCAGCGAGGCCGGCTGTATTCGTTATCGGGCCACTCCGGCTCCGGCAAGAGCGACTACCTGAAGGGCGTGGCCGGGATAACCGACGTGGTCATCGAGGAGCCGAGCGCGGTGCAGGCGACGACATCAACTCGCTATTACCTGGACCGTGAAGCCCTGGCGCTGCTCGGCGATGAGCCAGGGGCAAGCAACTGGATGCATACCTGGCTGAGTGCGTTATCGCAAGACCGCCACTGTCTGTTGTTGCTGGATGAGCCGTTCAGCGCTTTGCATGCTGATCAACTGCCGGAGCATGTGCAGGCGTTGCACCGTTATGTCGAGCGAAGCGGCAATACCCTGGTGCTGGTGGATCATCGTTGCCGACTGGAACATAACATCGAGCTGGACGAGCTGACTCGCTGATTGCCCGATGCAAGGAAATACTCATGGATGAGCCGATTCTGTACCTGGGTGACCGGGGGTTTCTCAAACGTTACGGCAGCCCCTACTCGGCACAGCAGGTCGAGGGGATCGCGCGCCGGGTATTGGCCACTTCCAGCCTGGGCATGGCGAGCGGCGACTGGCCCACAGCCAAGGCCGTCAGCAATGCCTTGGCCGGCGGCCCGCGAACGCGACATATCTATCATTCGCGGTTTCTTCTGCGGGTGACCGAGCAGGCAACGGGGCAGGGCGTCAGTGTCCGTCAGGTCCAGGCAAACCCGGCGTACTACTACACCGCACGTGGCTATACCTTCACCGCCGATGCGCAACAAATAGCCGAAGACCTCGAAATCACTCGGTGCTGCAAGCCCGGTTTGGTGACCCTGGGTGGCGACTGGCTGGACATCCTGCTCGCGCAACAGCAATACGGGTTGCTTGAGACGATCCTGCGACAGATGGAGGCGGCCATTCCGACAGCCTCGCGGATTCTTCTGGGGTTTCATCCCAGCGCTGGCTTCCTGCAGGTGTTGAGAGAACGACCGTTCGCCGGCGCTGCGGTGCCGGTCAACCTTCTGAATATGCAGTGCCCAAGCTACGCGGGTTATTTACGTCAGATCAAGGCCCGGTCCCGACTTTACGCCGTGCATTGCCTGGCGGGTGGAGATATTCCTTTGGAGCCTGCGCTGGACTACGCCTTTCATCATCGCCAGGTCGACGCTTGTATTGTCGGCGCTACCCGTACACAGCATATCGAGGCATTGGCGGCCTGCGAGGCTGGCTTCAGGAACTCGAAGAGATGAATGTGATCCTCATGCGCCGTGCGCGCCAGGTCGACGAGGCTTTATTGCAAAGCCATCTACAGACGCTACAGCGGGCACACGGCGACCTGCTAGTACTGACCGGCCGCTCAGCTTGCTACGCCCCGGTGCTGGAGCTGGCTGGCAACCTGAAGATCCAGGCGCTGGTCTTCGAGCAGGAGTACTACGACCCGCAGCAGGTGCATGGAGCCCGCAAGATGGACTGGTTGTTCGACCCTTACGCCGGTCGTAACGGCAGCCAGAGCCTAAATACGCTGTTTCATGCGCTCGCCCTCGAACTGGAAGCGATTGTCCGTCGGTACAGCGAACGAACCCTCGTGATCTATCTCGACCAGTTGTTGCTGGAAATCGCTTACGCCGTACTTGCCGGTCTGCCCCTGCAGACGCTCCAGGGCTTTTCGCTGTACCTCGAAGAGCTGAGTATCGCGATCCTTGCCAGGGTCCCGTTCAAGGGCGGGTTCCAGACCCTGCTGCTGAAATCAAATGTAACGCCGGCGCAAGCCTTCATCGGCAGGCCCGAATTGAAAATAGTGAAGTGAAAAGGAGTGTTCATGGACCCGCAACGCAAGGACTATTTGGCGACAGAAGCGGTTTACACAGGCGACTCGCTGCGCATCGGCGATGACTACGTCATGCATGAGTGGGAGAGGCCACTGATTCGTAGGATGGTCGAGGACCTAAACCTCACGCCCGATGACCATCTGCTGGAAATCGGCTTCGGCATGGGCATCTCGGCCAGCATTCTGCAGGAGTTCGGCCCGGCGTCCCATACCATTGTCGAACCCCACCCCCAAGTGCTGCTCCAGGCCGAGCGCTGGAAAGGCGCACGTACGAACATTGAGTTGCACTCAGGCTACTGGCAACAGCTAGACACTAGGCCCCAGCGTTATTCAGCAATCTTCTTCGATCCGTTCGCCGACGACATGGCGGCAGTTGACGACGAGAACCTCAGGTTCCTCAAGTTCGCCGCACAGTCGCTACTTGGCGATGGAGGGCGTCTGGCCCTGTTCTGCATCCGACCCTTGCTACCGCTGGAGTACCAGCGAGTGATGTTCGAACATTATCGCCGAGTGGAAATCAGCTCGGTGCAGGTTGCCCCCAGAGATACCGCCAACCCCACGGCGGAGCTGGACGGGCGAATGATTTCAGTCGTATTGCACAAATAGAAAAAACCTCAAGACCACTATCTGGGCCTGCTCGCCTAACGTGCCTGGCCGGACAGAAAAAATAAGCCATTAGTTACGATAACGGTGATAGCGATGAACAAGCTCACAGCACGTCTTGGATTGATCAGCCTTCTATGTTTTTTTGGCAGCCAAGCATGGGCTCAAACTGAGGCCCAGACAGCCGGGGCTCCGGCTGCAACTTCCACCAGCAAGGCAATGACCATCATTTTCGAGCCCCCCAAGGGCCAGGAGGAGGCGTTCCTGAATTCCTTCGTCACCTCTCAGGCTGCGTACATGCAGACCTATGCCGGTAAATCGAAGGACGGAGTCAAGGTGATCAACCTGATCCCCACCGAACTGGGCGAGCCGTTGATCCACCTGATGATCTACCGAGACCCGGCGACTTTTGAGCGGGCCAAGCAGATATTTGCTTCACGCGAGGCCATGAACGGCTACATCGACGGCCATGTGAAAGCTTACGGCGGTTACCACATTCCCAAGGAGTACCTGCGCCACACCAAGGTGTATATGAGCAACGTGCTCACCGAGTAAAACGACCGACAAAGAACAGAGAGAATCCAGCCTATGCGCGTGGTCATCGGGTCGTTGCTTATCGGCCTAGTTTTTGTGGTTCAAGACCTGCAAGCAGGCAATCGTGGCGAACCCTTCATGTTGAGCAACGGTTGTATCAACTGTCACGGTTTTGAAGGGCAGCGTACGCCGGGGGCGATTCCTTCGCTGGCCGGCCAGCCCGAGGCCTATTTGTACAAGACCCTAGCGGCTTATCGCGACGGGACGCTCAAGGGCACCATCATGAATCGGGCGATGGAAGGATACGACGACCCGACACTGCGGCAGCTCGCCAAGTATTACAGCGGCCTGTCGAAAGATTCGCCGGGAACGGCGATGCCCAAGATTTTTGAGCAAGGGGAGGGGCTTTACGTTCAACACTGTTCCAGTTGCCATGAGCGGCAGGCGAATACGCCGTATCTGAGAGGTCAAAATGCGCAGTATATGGAAGGCGTGCTGAAAGATATGGCCTCGGGCCAACGAACGATGCCAAGAGAGATGGCCAGTGCGATGTCCGCCCTCAAAGGGGAGGAGTTACAGCAGTTGCTAGGTTATCTGCAAGGTTGCCCGCAGGAGGCTTTATGCCGATGAACCCACAACGAAGGCTACTGCTCAAGTGGCTGGCCACCGGCATCGGCGCTTCTTCAATCCAGGCCCTGGCGAGCACCGCGATGCCTGCAGCGCCCCCTTCTTACCGAGTAGTGGTGATCGGCGGCGGTTTTGCCGGTGCGACTTTCGCTCGTACACTCAGGCGTCTGGACAGTAAGGTCGGTATCACGCTGGTCGAGCCCGGCCGACAGTATCACTGTTGTCCACTGGGGGCCGAATACCTGGTAGGCAAGAGGGACGAAAAAACCCTGATCTTTGGTTACGAGCAGTTATGCGCCGAGGGGATCGAGGTGATCCATCAAAAAGCACACTTGATCGATGCCAAACGAAAGCAGGTGACGCTCGCCGACGGTTCGTTGCTCGGCTATGACCGTTGCGTAGTAGCCACGGGCATAGGCTATAAGTACGACAGCATCGCTGGTTACAGCGAGGCGGTGGCACAGCGTGTACCTCATGCTTGGGGCGGCGGCGAGCAACTGCGCCTGCTTCGACAGCAACTGGAGGCAATGCCCAACGGCGGCAACGTGCTGATCTCCGTCCCCGTGGACGACTATCGCTGCCCGCCCGGACCTTATGAACGGGCGAGCCTGATTGCCGATTATCTGAAGACCCACAAGCCCGATTCACGCGTGGTCATCCTGGACGCCAAGCCGAAGTTCGCCAAGCAAGCACAATTCGAGCAGGCCTGGAAACGCTTCTATGGCTATGGCACCGAGACAGCCAACATCCAGTGGATCGGCGCTTTGCAGGGCGGGACCGTGCAAGGTTTCGACGAAGCTAAAGGGCAACTGCTGACCGAGGGAGGTCCGGTCAGTGGCCAAGTGATCAACATCATTGCGCCCCAGCAGGCTGATGATTTTTCACGCTACAACGGTCTTGCTGCCGAACATGGCTGGTGTCCGGTCAACACCCAGACCCTGGAATCCCTGTTAGTACCGGGCGTGCATGTAATCGGTGACGCGGCCTACGCCGAGAAACTACCCAAGTCTGCATTCGCCGCGACCTGCCAGGCCAGGGTCTGTGCCTTGGCCATCCATAGCCAGATGCACGGCCTGGCGCTGCTCAAGCCGCAGTATATGAATGTCTGCTACAGCCTGTGTGGCGACAACTACGGTATCTCGGTGCTGCTTCAGTACCAGCATGACGCAGTCAGCAATATCATCGAGATCCAAACCTTGCGGGTCACACCCCTGGACGCCAACGACGAGGATTACCGTCGTGAAGCGCTGTCGGCCTACAGTATGTTCGACAGCTTGGTCAAAGAGGCGTTTGGCTAGGCCAACGGACATGGCCGGATGCTCTACACATAGGGATAATGAAGATGGCTTCGATTCAAATGGATGGTGAGGACAAGACGGCGAAGATCAGTGACTGGGCGATTCGTTGGAGCGACAAGTACGAAGCCCTGGAACTGACCTGTCACTTCCCCTCCAAGAAAAAATACACCCGCCCGCTCGGTAACTGCCAGGTTTCGCCTACCCGCGAGTTGACTAATGTGCTGCTGCACAAGCTTGGCAGTACGATCGTCAAGCCCGTGGCCAAAGCTACGATCTACGGCGAGCGATATGCCGTCGTACACCACCCGGGCGGCAAAAAGCCTTATGTCTACAAGATGGATGGCATCAGCTTTACCGCTTCGACATCGATGAAGGAGACGCCGGTCTTCCACTATTTCACTGCCGTGGCGCATGCCCGACAGGCTTACGCTGAGTCGACAACGGATCGTGAAATTGCCAACAATGTGGTGCGCCAGCTCGAAAAGCTGCCCGCCATCGCTGGCACTGCCTTGCAAGCCTATTGTACGGGGCGAAACAGCGAGCTGGCTCCGGGCCCGGGGCTCATCTATCCGTTCGGGCTTAACGAGAGTCAGCTTCAGGCGGTCGAGCAGGCGTTCAGCGCGCAAATCAGCGTGATTGAAGGCCCGCCAGGGACCGGTAAAACCCAGACAATCCTCAACATTCTTGCCAATATTTTGTTACGTGGTCAGACGGTAGCGGTGCTGTCCAACAATAATGCTGCCGTTGAAAACGTCTACGAAAAGCTGGAGAAATCCGGCCTGGGCCACTTGGTCGCCAAGCTTGGCAATCAAGACAAACGTGAGGCCTTCTTCGCCGACCTGCCTGCGTGGCCATCGAGTGCGCCAGAGCCGGCACCGTCCCTGGATGAGATCCAGGCCTTGCTGGGCTGCTTGAAGCAGCACCTGCGAGACCACAACAGGGCGGCACAACTAAAAATCGAGCTGGACGAGTTGGTCATCGAACGTCGCTATCTGCAGCAGTGGCAGGTAGATAACGATGTGCAAGCCTCTGATGCGCTCGACAAGTACGGCCTGACGCCGCGCAAAACTGCGGATCTCATGGCCTATCTGGCTTACCTCGGCGAGCAGCGCATTCATCTCAAAGAGCGCATCGAGCTACTGTTCAAATTCAGAGTTTTTCGCACTAAGCCGTTCGCCGACGGCGAGGCGCGCATGGCTGCTTTCCATGCACTGCAACTGCATTACTACGACAAGTCTGTACGGGATAAAGAAGCAGAACTGCAGGCCTGCCGTGAATCGTTGGCTCGCGCGAATTTCACCGCGCAGCTAAAAGAACTGACGACAGCATCGATGCACCATCTGAAGCAGCATCTGCAGCTTCAGGTACCGCCGTCGGACAGATTTGAAGTTAAAACGTACCGCAGGCAGTTCGACGCCTTCCTGCAGCGCTTCCCCATTCTGGGCAGCGGTACACACTCCATCGTCAATTCGATCGCACCGGGAGCGATCCTCGACTACGTGATCATTGACGAAGCCTCTTTGCAGGATATCGTGCCGGGTGTCCTGCCACTGGGCTGCGCAAAGAACCTGATCGTCGTGGGAGACAATCGCCAGTTGCCACATATCCCTGTGGCGCTGGGGCTTGAGGCTCCCGCCAACGCCTACGATTGCGAGCGCCACAGTCTGCTGGATTCGTGCATTGCGGTGTTTCGGGACGCGCTGCCCAGAACCCTGCTGAAAGAACATTACCGCTGCCACCCTAGGATCATTCAGTTCTGCAACCAGCAGTTCTACGACAACGCACTGGTGCCGATGACCGAGGACAAGGGCGAAGCCCCCTTGCGCCTGGTAGTGACAGCGAAGGGCAATCACGCCAGGAAGAACACCAACCTTCGGGAACTAGACTCGCTCCTGAAGGTGCTGGAGGAGGAGGGGCAGCCTGTCGGAATGGACGGCGAAGGGCGCGGTTATATCGCCCCGTTCCGGGCGCAAGTCAACCTTTCCGATACGCACCTGCCGATGGATTTCGTTAAGGACACCGTGCACAAGTTTCAGGGGCGTGAATGCGACGAGATCGTCTTCTCCACCGTGCTGGACAAGAAGCGCTACAACCAGACGCAAATGCGCATGGATTTCGTCGACAACCCAAGCATGATTAACGTAGCTGTTTCACGGGCCAAACATCGCTTCACCCTGTTAACCGGCGACGAGGTGTTCACTAACAACAATGGCCATATCGCCGCACTGATCCGCTACATCAGCTATTACGCGCAGGACGAGCACATCGTACGCGCCCCGGTGGTGTCGGCATTCGACTTGCTGTACCGCGAGTACGACCAGTCCCTGGCACGCTTGGCCGCCCGGCTTAGGCCCGAAGACTCACGCTACAAATCCGAACAGATCGTAGAGCAGTTGCTGCGCGAAGCGCTGGCGGCTCCGGGGTGTCAGGCATTGACTTACCACACACAGATCCATCTGGATAAGCTTGCGTCACCGAGTGGCCTCGACTGGACGGAGCCCCAACGGGCGTTCATGAGGCGTGCCAGCTGCGATTTCGTGATCTATTTCAAGGTGGGCAAGAAGCCGATAGGGGTAATCGAGGTCGACGGCGGATACCACGACCAGCCCGTGCAAGCAGCTCGAGATGCGATGAAAAACGAGATTTTGGCTAGAAGCGGTATTTCTATTTTACGGCTGCGCACAGTTGAGAGTGACATTGAGCGAAGAATTGGCGACTTTATCGGGCAGTGGGTTGGTCCTACACAGGGTGTATAAGCGCTGGGTTAGGCGCATTCCCAAAGCGTCTAGTGGGGCTGACATCCGGCGCGGCTCAGACTTCTTTTCGTGCAAACTCAAAGGGACAGACCTGCGTGGGGCTATTAATGTGAAGTCACAAAGAAAGAGCAATGACACGGGGTAACGTATGAACATCTACGACGCTACCTGTAATTTAACATAATATACATTATGCGAATCATCCTATACGGGACTGGGGGGCTCTGGAGGCTGCTTTTCACCAGGTGATCAGGCTGGCCAGGCCGAACTTCTCGCATGCGAGAAAAACACCACTACGAACATTACGATGGCCGCTGTGCTTCTGCCGCGGCATCAATACGGATTTTAGCGCGTGCAACAACGGCCATCGCTTCGGCAATAAACGCAGCGTCACCGCTGTCGTAAGCGTCAGCCAAAAAGAAAGCCATCGCTTCAGCATCAACCAGCGAGTCCGCTGGGTCGTAAACGTAAATCGGCTCTGTCATAAAATTCTCCCGGGGTAGCCATTCGTGAAAAATTCTCGCATGCGAGAAATCCTGCAAGGCTGGCCGACACTGCTTCAAATTGAAAGATAGCGGTCATGCGTAAGCTAACCTTGGCTCACCTGGTGAGCTATCCCTAGCTCATTCTTGAACGATACCGTGCAAACTTGAAAGATAGCGATCAGAGATGAGCTGCCCCTAGTTCATTAGTTGAGCTGCCCTACCCCAACTTTATGCAATTTATGAATAACTATACTAAATGACTATTTAATTGAGTTATAAATAAAGCCAACTAGCCAACAACGGAACTTCATTGCCAGGCGCTGGGGAAAACCCTTCGGCGCTGGGTATATATGGCCGGGGAACGTGTGGCCACCCCAAAGGGCCTGATATCGCCCAGCGCTTCACCGATCTACTGCCAGCTTATAAGCACGCTGAAGGCTT
The DNA here is from genome assembly GCF_009935965.1 of Pseudomonas sp. L13. Classification (NCBI taxonomy): domain Bacteria; kingdom Pseudomonadati; phylum Pseudomonadota; class Gammaproteobacteria; order Pseudomonadales; family Pseudomonadaceae; genus Pseudomonas; species Pseudomonas sp. L13. The sequence goes on along the minus strand of NZ_QODJ01000036.1, from coordinate 26,210 downwards.
GCGAAATCACATGAATTAACCGTTTTCTTGACGTTTTTTTCTCATCTGCGGCTCTACATTCGCCGCGCCCTGATATGCAAATGATTCCTATTGGTCAGGCGGCCTGCCTTTCAGCGTCTTCCCGTGCATCCATAAAACCCGGAGTGCCTACAGCAATGACCACCTGCGTTCTTCGCTTTGTTAAAAACACCCTGCTCGCAACCGCCCTGCTTGGCGCCGGGCATGTTTACGCCGCCAACGACGCCGTTGGTATCGTGGTGTACAACGCTCAACACGAAAGCCTGACTAAAGCGTGGGTGGCGGGCTTTACCGAGGAAACCGGGATTCCGGTCACGGTGCGCAACGGCGACGACACGGAAATGGGCAACCAGATTGTGCAGGAAGGCGCGGCCTCGCCGGCCGATGTATTCCTTACCGAAAACTCTCCGGCCATGGTGCTGGTAGACAACGCCGGGCTGTTCGCCCCGGTAATGCCTGCCACCCTGGAGCAAGTGGGCGCGGCCTATCGCCCGGCTCACGGCAGATGGCTCGGCATTGCCGCGCGCTCCACCGTTTTTGTCTACAACCCGAGCAAGCTCCAGGAGGCGGCCCTGCCCACATCGTTGATGGACCTCGCCTCTGCCGAGTGGAAAGGCCGCTGGGCCGCCTCCCCGGCCGGCGCTGACTTCCAGGCCATCGTCGCCGCCGTGCTGGAACTCAAAGGAAGCGCCGCCACGCTCGATTGGCTCAAGGCGATGAAGGCTAACGCGGCTATTTACCGTGGCAACAGTGCAGTGCTCAAGGCAGTCAACGCCGGCCAAGTCGACAGCGGCGTGATTTATCACTATTACAGCTTCGTCGATCAGTCCAAGACTGGCGAAAACAGTAAAAACACCGCGCTGCACTATTTCAAGCACCAGGACCCGGGTGCTTTTGTGAGTATCTCCGGTGGCGCGGTTCTAGCCTCCAGCAAACACCCGCAGGAGGCTCAAGCCTTCTTGCAATGGATCACCGGCAAACACGGTCAAGCAATCCTAAAGGATGGCAATTCGTTCGAATATGCGGTGGGCCAGAACGCTCAGTCGAACGCCAAGCTGGTACCGCTGACGCAACTTGACGCGCCAAAAGTCGATGCCTCCAAGCTCGACAGCAAAAAGGCCGTCGAACTGATGACCCAGGCCGGACTGCTCTGATTGTTGCCTGAAACCGCAATGCCAGGTATCGCCCAAGCGATACCTGCGCAATCACTACGACGCGCCCGCGGGCTGCTCAGGGGCCATGGGGGCGCATGGGTGACCAGTGTGTCGGTCCTGGTCTCGCTGCTGGCACTGTTGCCGATAGCGTTTGTCGTCGGGGTGTCCTGGGAGATTGGTTGGGCTCAGATCGTGGCCCTGGTGTTGCGCCCACGGGTCGGCGAATTGCTGGTCAACACCGTGTTGCTGGTGGGACTCACCCTCCCCTTGTGCGTGGCACTGGGCATTGCGTTGGCGTGGCTGACCGAGCGCACCAACCTGCCGGGGCGACGCGCCTGGTCATTATTGGCGGTAGCGCCGCTGGCGGTGCCAGCGTTCGTACACAGTTACGCCTGGGTCAGCCTGGTGCCGTCGATCCATGGGTTGCCAGCCGGCGTACTGGTCTCGGTGATCGCTTACTTTCCGTTCCTGTATTTGCCGATAGCGGCAACGCTACGCCGGCTCGATCCTGCGATTGAGGACGTGGCAGAGTCCCTGGGACTCAAGCCTTGGGCAGTGTTCCTGCGTGTGGTGTTACCACAACTGCGCCTGGCAATCTGCGGTGGCGCGCTTCTGGTCGGCCTGCACTTGCTGGCCGAATATGGGTTGTACGCGATGATTCGGTTTGACACATTCACCACCGCGATCTTCGATCAGTTCAAATCTACCTTTAATGGTCCGGCGGCCAATATGCTGGCGGCGGTGCTGGCATTGTGCTGCCTGGCGATGCTGACGCTGGAATCCGCGGCACGCGGACATGCGCGCTATGCGCGGGTCGGGTCGGGCAGCCCACGGCAACAGCGTATTATGGTGCTGGGCCGTCGCACCACCCTGCTCGCCCTCGGCTTGCAAGGCATCGTCTGCGTGTTGGCCCTGGGCATTCCGCTGATCACCCTGGGCAAATGGTTGCTGGCCGGCGGCCGGGAAGTCTGGCAGTTCAGCGAGTTGTTGCCGGCACTGGAGCAAACCGTGCTGCTGGGAGTTGCCGGGGCGGTGTTGACTACCTGCGCCGCTGTGCCAATAGCCTGGTTGTCGGTTCGTGCGCCTGGGCGTTTGCAACGCATGCTGGAAAGTTGCAACTACATCACCAGCTCGTTGCCCGGTATCGTGGTGGCCTTGGCGCTTGTCACGGTGACCATTCACTTTGCCCGACCGATCTACCAGACCGTCATCACAGTACTGCTTGCCTACCTGTTGATGTTCCTGCCACGTGCACTGGTGAGCCTGCGCGCGGGTATCGCCCAAGCGCCGGTAGAGTTGGAAAATATCGCGCGCAGCCTTGGCCGTTCCCCGGGCCGTGTGTTGTGGCTGATCACCCTGCGCCTGGCCGCACCCTCCGCCGCCGCCGGCGCCGCACTGGTGTTCCTGGCGATCACCAATGAACTGACCGCCACCTTGCTGCTGGCCCCTAACGGTACACGTACCTTGGCCACCGGTTTCTGGGCGATGACCAGCGAGATCGACTACGCCGCCGCAGCGCCCTATGCCTTGATCATGGTCCTGCTTTCCCTGCCCTTGACCGGCATTCTCTACCATCAATCCAAACGCACGGCAGGCCGATGAACACCCTCGAACTTCACGCCATCTGTAAAACCTTCGGCCCCCAGCCTGCCCTCGTGGATGTCTCCTTGTCCGTGCCGGCGGGCAGCCGCACAGTGATTGTCGGGCCCTCTGGCTCCGGCAAAACCACGTTGCTACGGATGATTGCCGGCTTTGAGTTTCCCGACAGCGGCAGCTTGATCCTGGACGGCCAGACGCTGGTCGATGCCACCCATGCCGTGCCCGCCCACCAGCGGCGCATCGGCTACGTGCCCCAGGATGGTGCGCTGTTTCCGCACATGACCGTGGCCGACAATATCGGCTTCGGCCTGGCAAGCAAGGGCGATTCCCGACACGCCCGGATCGCGCAACTGATGGACAGCGTGGCCCTGGACAGCAACATGGCCCAGCGCTGGCCGCACGAACTGTCCGGTGGCCAGCAGCAACGGGTGGCGCTGGCCAGGGCCCTGGCGCAACAACCACGGTTGATGTTGCTGGACGAGCCCTTTTCAGCGCTGGATACCGGGTTGCGCTGCGCCATGCGCAAGATGGTCGCGAGGTTGCTGAGCGACGCGGGCATCACCACGATCCTGGTCACCCATGATCAAAGTGAGGCACTGTCGTTTGCCGACACACTGGCAGTCATGCGAATGGGGCGATTAGTACAATCGGGCCAGCCGATGGACCTGTACCAGTACCCGGTCGATGAACAGACCGCGTCGTTTCTTGGGGATGCCGTGGTGCTGCCCGCTGCCATCGCGGCGGGTTGGGCTTACTGCGAACTGGGGCGGATTCAGGTCAACAGTAACCAGACCTGCGCCACGGCAGCAATCATGCTGCGCCCTGAGCAAATACAGGTCAGCACAACGGTTGTGTCCGACTGTCACGGGGTGGTGACTGAACGGGAATTCGGTGGCAATACCTGCACGCTGACCGTTCTATTGCCATCCAAGCCCTGCCGAGCGATCAAAGTGCATAGCTCTGGCACCCATGCCCCTCCCGCAGGGAGTGAGGTGTATCTCACCACGACGGGGCTCGCTCATGTGCTATCGAGTTGACAACGCTGCGTGATTCGGCAGGCTTGATCGCGGCTCCTCAGTCTCAGCTAAGTTTCATCCCTTACCTTCCTTGCTTCGCCAAACCCAGCGCGAGCAAGGAAGGTAACCCAGATGAACGACACAGCAACCCGTTGGTTGAACAAAGTACCCGAAGTGACCTTGGCATTTTGGGTGATCAAGATTCTCTCCACGACCGTGGGCGAAACCGGCGCTGACTACCTTGCCGTCGATGCCGGTTTGGGCGTCGGCTGGACCAGTATCGGCATGGCCGCACTGCTAGCGCTCGCCTTGTTCTGGCAGATGCGCACCAAGGCCTACACCCCCTGGATTTATTGGCTGACCGTAGTGTTGGTGAGCATCGTGGGTACGCAGATTACCGACATCCTCACCGATAAGCTCGACGTCAGCCTGTACACCAGCACGGCGATTTTCTCGGTACTGCTGGCACTCAACTTTACGGTCTGGTATCGCACGGAGCGCAGCCTTTCAATCCGCGACATCGTTACCCCCCGGCGTGAGTGGTTTTATTGGGCCACGGTGCTGTGCACCTTCGCCCTCGGTACTGCCGCCGGAGACCTGGCCACCGAAGCACTGGGCCTGGGCTTCACGCTGGGCGTTGGAATCTTCGGGGCCTTGATCGCTTTGGCCCTGCTGGCATGGCGTCTGGGCGTCAATGCAGTGCTGACCTTCTGGATTGCCTACATCCTTACCCGACCGTTCGGCGCGTCCCTTGGCGACCTGCTCACGCAAGCCAAGACCTATGGCGGGCTCGGCATGGGGGCCAGTTGGACCAGCGCGCTGTTCCTCTGCGTGATCGTGCTGTTGGTGGCCGTCGCGCAATTCAGTGCGGGTAACCGCAAACCCGCTCATCAATGAATATTCAACAAACCCTACAGGAAATCATCATGCGCCCTTTTCAAAAGCTGATCCGTCCCGTTGCAATCGTCTCCGCCATCTGCGTGCTGGGTATCGCCACCGGATGCTCCAAACCCGTCGACAAACCCACGGCTGCCGGCCCGGCATCCGCTCAACAGCAGGCATCGAAGCTGGGGGACTTATCTGAGTTTCGCAACATCGCACTGGATGTGAAGGCACTCGTCGACAAGAACGACCTGGCAGGTGCCAAGACTCGCATCAAGGACCTCGAAACCAGCTGGGACGCCGCCGAAGCCGGCATCAAGCCTCGGGCCGCGAAGGACTGGCACGTCCTGGACAACGCCATCGATCACGCGCTCTCGGCACTGCGGGAGGCTCAGCCAAACCAGGCCGACTGCAAATCCTCGATGGATGAATTGCTCAAGGCTTTCGATCTGATGAAGGGCTGACACCGGACAAATGCCGGGCCAGGTGCTTCAATACACACGCGGCGACCCCTTCGCCGCGTTTGCTATGGTGCGGAGTGGTACATGCGGATATTGCTGATCGAAGATGACCCGATGATTGGCGATGCGATCCAGCGCGCCCTCAGTGACGCGAGCTACGCCGCAGACTGGATCACCAACGGCGTCAGCGGCTTGGCCGCCCTCGATACCCATCCCTACGACCTGGTACTGCTGGACCTTGGTCTGCCGGGCAAGGACGGCCTCGATGTGCTGGACAGCATCCGCGCGCGCAACATCGCCGTTCCCTTGTTGATCATCACCGCTCGCGACAACCTCGCCGACCGTTTGCGCGGCCTGGACAACGGCGCGGATGACTACCTGCTCAAACCGTTCGATATCTCGGAACTGCTCGCCCGTATACGCGCGGTGTTGCGCCGCAAAGGCGGGAACGCCCTGCCATTGCTAGACAACGGCACGGTATCACTGGACCTGCTCACCAAGCAGGCCAGCACCGAGGAGCATCGTGACGTCGCCCTGTCCAATCGCGAGTTTGCGTTGTTGCAAGCGCTGCTGATACGTCCGGGGGCGATTCTTTCGCGCAGCGAGCTGGAGGACCGCCTGTATGGCTGGGGTAACGAAGTTGAAAGCAACGCGATCGAGTTTCTGATTCATGCCTTGCGGCGCAAGTTGGGCAGCCACGTGATCAAGAATGTAAGGGGCATGGGATGGATGGTTTCAAAAAGCGTCTGAGTGAGTCGGTCCAGCTGCGACTTTCTGTAACGCTGTCACTGGCCATTATTCTTGTGGCGCTGGCGGCTGGCGTGTTTGCCTTCGCCTCAGCCTTCGAAGAAACCCATGAACAGCAAGACGACACGTTACGCCAGGTCGCCATGTTGTTCGACCGCCAGCAGATGACACTACGCTACCCGCAAGGCCCGGCCATCGAGGGGGACGACGAAGAGTCTCGCGTGATTATTCAGCACCTGGGTGACAGCCAGCAGGCCTCGGGCACCACCGACGAAACCCTGCCCTTGCCGTTTCCCAGTAGCCTCGCCAACGGCTTGTCCACGGTTGAGGTCGCAGGCGAAGCCTTTCGTGTGCTGGTGCATACCACTGCGCGTGGCGAACGCATAGCAGTGGCCCAGGAGTCCGACGCTCGGGACAAGGACGCGCGCGAAAGCGCATGGCGCAGTTTGCTGCCGTTCCTGATTTTGTTTCCGGTGCTGTTGCTGGTGGTTGGCGACCTGGTGCGCAAGCTGTTTCGTCCGATTGAAGTGCTGGCGGCCGAGATCGATCAGCGAGGCGAGCAGGAATTGCATCGCATCGATGAGCAGCATCTACCGCTTGAAATACGGCCATTTGTCGTCGCCATCAATCGGTTGCTCACTCGGGTAGCGCACGCCATGGACAGCCAGTTGCGCTTTGTCGCCGATGCCGCTCATGAGTTGCGCTCGCCGATGACGGCCTTGTCCTTACAATCCGATCGGCTAGCGGCCACTGACATGTCGCCCATGACCCGGGAGCGATTTGTACCGTTGTCACGTGGTATCGAGCGCGGTCGAAAGCTGATCGATCAGCTATTGAGCCTGGCCGCGGCGCAGTCGGCGTCAGCGCGGCCCTTGAGCACACTTTCAGTGCATGACGTTTACCGCCAGGTCCTGGAAGATTTACTGCCGCTTGCCGAGCGCAAGCACATCGATATTGGCGTTGAGAGCGCACAGGATGTGCAGGTGGTCTTTAACGAAATAGACCTGTTCACGTTGGTGAAGAACCTGGTGGATAACGCTATTCGCTATACCCCCCATGGCGGGCGTATCGACCTGTCAGTCGTCTTGACGCAAGGCTGGGTCCAACTGCAGGTCAAAGATTCAGGGCCTGGCATTACCCTTGAGGAACAGGCGCGCGTGTTCGACCCGTTCTATCGAAGCTTGGGCACCGATGAGTCTGGCTCCGGGTTGGGCTTGTCGATCGTCAAGGCGATCATCGACCGTACGGGGGCACGTATTCAGCTGGGATGGAGCGATGAAGTTGAGCGACGAGGCCTATGTGTCACGGTCTGGTTAGGACACGAAGGCCTGCGGTTTACAACTTGAATCGGTCAACCGACTGCGACAGCTTCCCTGCCAAACTCGATAACTCATCGGTTGTCGACGCCGTATCTCCAATCACCCGACTGTTACTTTCCGACATCCCCGCAATCCTTTCCACCTGATGAGCAATCTCATTACTGGCCAGGCTCTGCTCACTAATAGTGCGGGAAATATCGTTGACCAACTCAGTGGTACTCAGCGTAGCCTGGAGAATCTCACGAATGGCGCGTTCCACCTCGGCGGTCACTGCCATGCCCTTATCCACCTGGGCAACGCCCTGCTCCATGCTGATCACCGCTTCCCGAGTGTTTTGCTGGATACTCCCGACCATGCTGGCGATCTCCTGGGTTGATGCACTGGTGCGCCCGGCCAGGCTGCGCACTTCATCGGCGACCACCGCAAAGCCGCGCCCTTGTTCGCCCGCGCGGGCAGCTTCAATGGCGGCGTTCAGGGCCAGCAAGTTGGTCTGGTCGGCAATCCCCTTGATCACCTGGATAATGCTGTAGATCGCTTCGGACTCCTTGTCCAGTGTACGGATCACTTGGGCTGACTGTTGGGCCGAACGGGCTATGCCGTCCATGTCGCTGACCACCTGGTGAATGACGCGGCCGCCGTCCTTGGCCAGGGTTTCAGCCTGGCTGGCCATGTCCAGGGCACGTTGGGCGTGGCGGGTGATTTCTTCAATACTGGCGGTCATTTCACTCGCGGCGGCGGCCATGGTGCTGGCGGCGACGCTTTGTTGCTGGCTGCTGCCTGCCACTTCATGGCAACCCTGGCTGAGGCGCTCGCTCATGCCATTGACGCCATGGGCATTGCTACGAACCACTTCGATCATGCCGCGTAAATCCCGCTGCATGGTGGCCAGGCTGCGAATCAGTGCACTGGCTTCGTCCTGATTCTTGGGTTCGACAATCGGCTCGCTCAGGTTGCCATGGGCGATGCTCTGGGCAATACGGCTGGCGGTGCGCAGCGGCCCCATGATACTCAGGGTCACCCACCGTCCTTGCGCCAGCAGCAATAGCAGGCTCGCGCCCAATACGATGGCCAAGGTCCAGTTGGCGTTACTGATGGTTTGGCGGGTACCGGTGCTGGTGAGTTGGGTATTGTTTTCGATCAGTTCGCTCAACGCCGCCATTTGTTCTTCCAACTGGCTGAACGCGGCATTGAAGGTCTGCAGTTCCCCTCGTGCGGCCTCGGGGTTGTCCAGGGCAAGAGCGACAATGCGCTCGCCGGCACTGATGTAGGTATCAAGGCTGGGTTTGATTTTTTCCAGGCTGGCCTTGATCGAGGCTTCCAGCGGCAGCTTGAGGTTTTCCGCCAGCACCTCGCGAAAGTGCTCGGCATGCTCCTTGATCGAGCTGCTGACCTCGGCCGGCGTACTGGTGCTTTTGCCCAGCCCGACCAACATGGCCGACAGCACATCCGCACGCAGCGCGTCGTGCATCATGTCGGCTTCCATGTGGTTGCGCAGCACTGTCATGCTGACGTCGCTGTCCTGCACGGCATTGGCCATCCGGGTATTACCCAGGTAACCGGCCAGGCTCATGACCAAGGCGGTGAGCAACCCCGTCGCAATCAACAGCACCAAGCGTAATTTGATCGTCATAGTGGTACCCCGAGCCAGGACTGCCGGTTGGGAACCCAACCGTTTGAGTGTCGCTGCTAGCTGTATCGGCAGCTGTTGCTTGTTAGTGAAGCCTAAGTTTGCGGATCTGCGCGGTTCCCTTAAGCTGACCGTCCGTTGCTCTGCCTGGATCTGCCAAATGCCCCAACGTATCGCCCGCCTCGCCCTGTTGCTGGGCTTGATCACCGCCGTCGGCCCGTTTGCCATCGACATCTACCTGCCAGCGCTGCCCACCCTGGGCGCCAGCCTCCAGGCCTCGCCGGCGGCGGTGCAGATGAGTTTGACGGTGTTCTTCATGATTATCGGCGTGTGCCAGTTGTTCTATGGCCCCCTCAGCGATGTGTTCGGGCGTAAACCACCGATTTACGCGGGCCTGGTGATCTTTGCCATTGGCAGCGTCGGCTGCGCGCTGGCACCGACCATTGAAGTGTTGATCGGCTTTCGTGCGGTGCAGGCGTTCGGTGCCTGTGCGGGGATGGTGATCCCACGGGCGATTGTCCGCGACCTGTACACCGGCCATGAAGCGGCGCGTCTTATGGCTTTGTTGATGCTGGTGATGAGTGTTTCACCGATCCTCGCGCCTTTGGCTGGTAGCCTGGTGATTTCGATCTGGAGCTGGCGCGAAGTGTTTGCCGTTTTAGCAGTGGTGGCCGTGCTGTGCCTGGTGATGACCGCCGTACAACTGCCAGAAACCCACCCGGCCGAGCGCCGCCTGGGCAAGACCCTGGGCCAGGCGTTCGGCAGTTATGGCGCCCTGCTCCGCGACCCGGTCTTCACGGGGTTGTCGGTGGTGTGCGGGTTTGGTCTGGCCACTTTCTTCGTGTTCATCGGCAGCGCGCCTTTCGTGTATATCGAGTTTTTTGGCCTGACACCCACCCAGTTCAGCCTGTGCTTTGCCCTCAACGCAGCTTCGTTTTTTGCCATGAGCCAACTGACCGCACGCCTCAGCGCCCGCTTTGGCCTGGCGCCGTTGATTCGCTGGTCGGTGGTGGGCGTGGCGGCGGTCATGAGCTTGCTGGCGGCGACTACGCTGTGGGGTGACAGCCTGGCCTTGATGATGGGGCTGCTGTTTATCGGTTTTGGCTTTCTTGGCCTGCTATTGCCGGCGGCCGGGGTGTTGTCGCTGGAAGATCACGGTGCAGTGGCCGGTTCTGCGTCTGCACTGCTGGGCGCGATCCAGATGGTCACGGCGGCTGTGGCGATGACCTTGGTGGGTGTGTTTGCCGACCATACACCGGCGCCGATGTTGATCGGCATTGCGCTGTGTGCGCTGGCCGCGATGTTGACCACGTGGTGGACCTTGCGACGTTTGCCTGCCCACTTGGCTTCAAGCGCTCCGCCCTCCTCCTGAGCATGGTTGCAGCCGACGGTAACCACGATGCGAAGCGAGCCGCTCTTGATCTGCTTGTGATCTTGATCTTAGGCGCCCCGTTAAACCACGCTGGCCGAACGCAGGCTTGAATTCGTGGGTAACCCGGCAGGACGCCGGGTTAGCCGTCCTGGGCCAAGGATGGCCCATGACGGCGGCCCACGGATTCAAGCCGGAGTGAGGGCACACCGAGCCCAAGCGAGGTGCCGAGTGGTGGGGCAAGAGCGTTTTGCTTACTTTTGCGCTTCTCAAAAGTGAGACGCCGTCAGGGCGTAACCCTAGGTGGCCGTTACCTAAATAACGGATATGTACTCGGTGTGAGCCAACATCCCGGCCGGCTGTCAGGCCGCCTTCGCGAGCAAGCCCGCTCCCACAGTTGGATCGCGGGGTGTCAGATAGATAGGTGTCGGCTGGGAGGCCGCCATCGCAGGCAAGCCAGCTCCCACATTTGGATCGAGGTGTCGCCGCCGCCTATAAATCAAACCTGTCCACCGCTCGCCGCCGCTCATTGTCGTCACGCACGTCATAGCTGGCAGTGGTCTGGATGTTGGTGTGATGCGCCAGCTTCTGCGCAATCGACAAATCATGCTCCTCGATCACCCGCGTGATAAACGAACGACGGAAATCATGGGGCATGATCTTGACGCCCACCTGATCACCACGCTGGCGCGCGATGTAGTAAATCGCATGCTTTGTGATGCGCTCCCGGGTGATATGGCTGCCTCGACGGATGCGGTTGAACAGGAAGCTGTCGTCCTGCTCGCCATCCTTGAGCTGCTCGCGACGAAACGCCAGCCAGGCCTGCAGTTTGGCAAACGCCCAGTCCGGCGCGTACTTGACCAGTTCTTTGTTGCCCTTGCCGATCACGCGCAAGCTGCGCTCGTCAAAGTTGATCTGTGCCAGGTCCAGGTTCACCGACTCCGACTTGCGCATGCCCGAGCCATATAACAGGCCGATCACTGCGGCATCCCGCAGGCCCTGGGGCCGAGGGTCGGCGGCGCAGACGTCGAGCATCTCGCGGATCAAGGTGCGGCGCAGGTTGCGACCCTGGCCCAGGCGCGTGCCGGGTGTGGCCTTGACCGAGCGCATCTTCAACAGGTGGTCCTGGCTGATCAAGCTCATGCGCCACGCCTCATTCATCACCCCGCGCACCGCATTCACATACAGCGATGAGGTGTTCGGCGCAAAGCCGTCCTCGCGCAAGGCAGCCACCAGCGCGATAACGTGTTCGGGCTGCAGCAGGTGCCAGTCAATCTCTTCGAGGTTGAGGTCTTCGAAACCCAGGCGGTCGGCGGCATCCTGCAACACGTAGCGCATGGTCAGTTGGCTGGAAGGCGCCAGGCGGGTGAGATAAAGGGTCAGCGGGTTGCAAATGGACTCGGTCAAGGTAGATCAGCCTTTGGATTAAATAAATCGACCAACACTTTGATTAATCGATGTATTTAGTGGATTGGCGAAGGCCGAGTCTAACCCAGGAGCGGCCCTGGCACAAAATCACGGGGCGGTGTCGTCGTCCTCGGTGGCGGCCTGGGGCTGGGCCTGGGACTGGCTCCAGTCGGCGTCCTGTTGCTGCATCAGCGCGAACCACTGCTGGCGCATAAAGGCGAGGTAACTGTCCGGCGCCTTGGCAAAGTCCTTCTCGTCGCCATAGCAGCCTGGCAGTGGCAGTTCGGTGCCCTGCTCCTTGTACTGGCTCACCAACGCTTGCTGCGCCGCGACGCTGCAGTCAGTGGGCAGTGGCATGCCACGCAAGGCGCCAGCGTCCTCATCCCACCAACTGGCGCCCACGCGGTCGAGGCCCCGCAGACGATACTTCTCGGACTTGCCGACATGCATGATCAGCTTGAATTCGTTGGGGCTGACGTCACTGGTGCAGGCCCGCGAATAACCGACCGTAGCCTGGGTATTGCCGTCGCCCAGCAGGTCGGTGACCTTGGTGGCAGCCCGGTCAAAACGCAGCCCGGCGTCGAACTCGCAGTGCTGCACATCGTCATACAGCATCCACACGCGCTTGGGGCGTTCGCCACCCAGCACGTATTGCGCTGCGTAGACAAAGGCCGATTGGGTACCATCGTCATCGCGCTCGCCGACCTGCTCGGCGAGTACCAACAGGTTTTTGCCTTGGCGGTCATCCCACGTGTAAGCCGCAACCTGCTTGCCGCGCACTTCCACGCCCTCTGGCACCTGGTCCAGTGGCGTCAAGGCGACGCCCTGGTCGGCGCGCACGTGGGTGACACAGGCCACCGCCATCAACAATCCCATCAGCGCGGGCCGCAACTGGCCGCGTAAAAGCTGCACGCTATTCATCCGAGTACCCTGGCAAGAGAGGGCTTACTTTACCGGCACTTGAGCGCCAATGCAGAGAAGATTGTTGAAGGGCACGCATTGGCCTGATCACGTCGCTCAGATTGAACCAAGCACCCTGCATAGCGTTGCGAATCGCCCCCTGACATCGACATGTAACGCCTTGATTACTTAGCTGAACCCTAGCTGTCTACCTGGCAAATAAACGAGTTTTTCATCCTGCTTTCATATTCGTTGCACATTTTTGCGCTTAACCTTGTCGTCATTACTTCAGAGCAATCCGTGGATTATCGACTAACCTATTGAAAACGCGTCATCTTTAGCGCCGTTTTGTAACTCGCGGCCTGTAGTCTCGCCCAATAAACGCTGATGTTTTCACGCTTAGAATTGCTTTAGCCCGAGGTCATGAATCTTTGAAACCCTACCCTATTCATTGCGTGTCGGTCGTTATCCCGGTCTACAACGAACAAGAAAGCCTGCCTGAATTGCTGCGTCGCACCACGGCCGCCTGCAAGCAATTGGCTTACGAATACGAAATCATCCTGGTGGATGACGGTAGCCGCGATAATTCGGCCCAACTGCTCGAAGACGCCGCCGCCGAAGACGGCAGCAACGTGGTGGCGGTGATCCTTAACCGCAACTACGGCCAGCACGCGGCGATCATGGCCGGCTTCGAACAGTGCCGTGGCGAAGTGGTGATTACCCTTGATGCCGACCTGCAGAACCCGCCGGAAGAAATCCCGCGCCTGGTCGAGCAAGCCGCCCTGGGCTACGACGTGGTTGCCACCGTGCGCAATAACCGCCAGGACTCGGCCTTCCGCCGCTGGCCGTCGCGTTTGATCAACCTCGCCGTGCAACGTTCTACCGGCGTGGCCATGACCGACTACGGCTGCATGTTGCGTGCCTACCGCCGCACCATCGTCGACGCCATGCTCGCCTGCCGTGAGCGCAGCACATTCATCCCGATCCTGGCCAACGGCTTTGCCCGCCACACCACGGAAATCCTGGTGCACCACGCCGAACGTGAACATGGCGAATCCAAATACAGCGCCATGCGCCTGATCAGCCTGATGTTCGACCTGCTGACCTGCATGACCACCACGCCCTTGCGCCTGCTGTCCATCGTCGGTTTCAGCCTGGCGGCGCTGGGCGTGCTGTTTGCTTTTGCCCTGATCGTCATGCGCCTGGCGTTCGGCGCCGACTGGGCTGGTGATGGCCTGTTCGTGCTGTTTGCGGTGCTGTTCGTGTTCACCGGTGGTCAGTTCATCGGCATGGGCCTGCTGGGCGAATACCTGGGCCGCATGTACAGCGATGTACGCGCCCGCCCACGCTTCTTTATTGAAAAAGTGCTGCGCAACCAACCGGCAGCACCGGCTCCAGTCGTCGTGGTTGACGGCCTGGTGTCTTCCCATACGTCTACTTCTTCGGATCAGGTCCAGTCATGAGTTCAAAAGCTGTTGTATTCGCCTACCACGATATTGGCTGCGCAGGCATTGAAGCGCTGCTCAGCGCCGGTTACGACATTGCCGCCGTGTTCACCCATGCCGATGACCCCAAGGAAAACAACTTCTACGGTTCCGTCGCCCAACTCTGCGCACGCAACGGCATCCCGGTACATGCTCCGGAAGACGCCAACCACCCGCTGTGGATCGAACGCATTGCCAAGCTGAGCCCGGAATACATCTTCTCGTTCTACTACCGCAACCTGCTGAGCGAACCGCTGTTGGCCACCGCCCGCAAAGGCGCGTTCAACCTGCACGGCTCGTTGCTGCCTAAATACCGTGGCCGCGCCCCGGCTAACTGGGTGCTGGTCAACGGCGAAACCGAAACCGGCGTGACCCTGCATCGCATGGTCAAGCGTGCCGATGCGGGCGCTATCCTGGCCCAGCAAAAAGTCATCATCGAGCGCAGCGATACCGGCCTGAGCCTGCACGCCAAGCTGCGTGATGCGGCCGCTGCCCTGCTGCGCGATGCCTTGCCACAGTTGGCCCAGGGCAAGCTGAGCGAAACCGCCCAGGAAGAGAGCAAAGCCACCTATTTCGGTCGTCGCACCGCCGTCGATGGCAAGCTGGACTGGAAAAAGCCCGCCGAGCAACTGTTCAACCTGGTACGTGCCGTGACCCAGCCGTACCCGGGCGCCTTCTGCGCCGTGGGCGAGCACAAGCTGATCGTGTGGCAAGCCGACGTGGTCAAGGGCAACGAAGGTCTGGCGCCTGGCCGTGTGATTAGCGTCAACCCGCTGCGCATTGCCTGTGGTGAAGATTCCCTGGTGGTCAAGTTCGGCCAGCGCAACGAAAACGGCCTGTACCTGGCGGGCCCGTCCCTGGCCGATGAACTGGGCCTGGTGGATGGCTCTGTACTGCGCGGCGCCGAGTCGGGTCGCAAGCCGCGCCGCACTCGCGTGCTGATTCTGGGCGTCAACGGTTTTATCGGTAACCACCTGTCCGAGCGCCTGCTGCGTGACGACCGCTACGAAGTCTACGGCCTGGACATCGGCTCCGACGCCATCGAGCGCCTGCGCAGCCACCCCAATTTCCATTATGTGGAAGGCGATATCAGCATCCACACCGAGTGGATCGAATACCACATCAAGAAATGCGACGTGGTGCTGCCGCTGGTGGCCATCGCCACGCCGATCGAATACACCCGTAACCCGTTGCGCGTGTTCGAACTGGACTTCGAAGAAAACCTCAAGCTGGTGCGCTACTGCGTCAAGTACAACAAGCGCGTGATTTTCCCGTCGACCTCCGAAGTCTATGGCATGTGCCAAGACCAGTACTTCGACGAAGACACCTCCAACCTGGTGGTGGGCCCGGTCAACAAGCAGCGCTGGATCTACTCCGTCTCCAAACAACTGCTGGACCGCGTGATCTGGGCCTACGGCGACAAGGGCCTGAAGTTCACCCTGTTCCGTCCGTTCAACTGGATGGGCCCGCGCCTGGACCGCCTGGACTCGGCACGTATCGGCAGCTCCCGCGCCATTACCCAACTGATCCTGAACCTGGTGGAAGGCACGCCGATCCGTCTGTTCGACGGTGGTGAGCAGAAGCGTTGCTTCACCGACATTGCCGACGGCATCGAAGCCCTGGCGCGCATCATTGATAACGACAATGGCGTGTGCGACGGCCAGATCATCAACATCGGCAACCCCGAAAACGAAGCCAGCATCCGCCAGTTGGGCGAAGAGCTGCTGCGTCAGTTCGAGGCCCACCCGCTGCGCCACAACTTCCCGCCGTTCGCCGGTTTCCGCGACGTCGAGAGCAAGGCGTTCTACGGCACGGGCTACCAGGACGTGGCGCACCGCAAGCCGAGCATCGAAAACGCCAAGCGCCTGCTGAACTGGGAGCCGAGCGTAGATATGAGCGAAACCATCGGCAACACCCTGGATTTCTTCCTGCGTGAAGCCATGCTTGAAATTGCGGATAAAAAGTAATGCAGGCAGGTCTTCGCATCGACGTCGACACCTACCGCGGCACCCGTGAAGGTGTGCCACGGTTGCTCGACTCCCTGGCCGAAGCCGGGGTCAAAGCGACGTTCTTCTTCAGTGTCGGGCCGGACAACATGGGGCGCCACTTGTGGCGCCTGATCCGTCCGCAGTTTTTGTGGAAGATGCTGCGTTCCAACGCTGCCGGCCTGTATGGCTGGGATATTTTGCTGGCCGGCACTGCCTGGCCAGGCAAGCCGATTGGCCGCGACCTGGGGCATTTGATGCGCCAGGCCAAGGCCGCCGGGCATGAAGTCGGCCTGCACGCCTGGGACCACCATGGCTGGCAGGCCAACACCGGGCGTTGGAGCGAGGCACAGCTGGTCGAGCAGATTCGACGCGGCGTAGACACCTTGAGCGACATCCTCGGCGAGCGCATCGACTGTTCAGCGGCCGCCGGCTGGCGTGCCGATGAGCGCGTGGTGCAAGCCAAGCAAGGCTTCAACTTTCGCTACAACAGCGATTGCCGGGGCAGCAGCCTGTTTCGACCAACCTTGGCCGATGGCAGTGCGGGCACCCCACAAATTCCGGTAGACCTGCCGACCTTCGACGAAGTCGTCGGGCCGGTGGTGGCTGCCAACGATTTCAACCGCTTCATTCTCGACCGCTTCAGCGCGTCGAAGCTGAACGTCTATACGATCCACGCAGAAGTAGAAGGGATTCTGATGGCCAATGATTTTCGCCAGTTGCTCGCCCAGGCAGGGCAGCGCGGCATCGATTTCAAACCCCTGGGCGACCTGTTGCCTGCGGATGTGACCACCCTGCCCCAGCAACAGCTGGTACGCGGCGCCTTGAGCGGCCGCGAGGGTTGGCTGGGAGTGCAGCAGGCATGATCCGCCGCTGGGCGTTGCCCCTGCTCCTGTTGGCGTTCGGTGTGTTTTACCTGTTACCGCTGGCGACCCACGGGCTGTGGATTCCCGATGAAACCCGCTACGCGCAGATCAGCCAGGAAATGCTGCTGACCGGCAAGTGGGCGTCGCCTCACTTCATGGGTATTCGCTACTTCGAAAAACCTGTCGCGGGCTACTGGATGATCGCGCTGGGCCAGGCGGTCTTCGGCCAGAACCTGTTCGGCGTGCGGTTTGCCTCGGCGTTGAGCACCGGGTTAAGCATTCTGCTGGTGTATCTGGTATCCCGCCGGTTGTGGAACGACCCGCAAAAGAGCCTGGTCAGCAGCGTGCTGTACATGAGTTTCGTCAGCGTGGCGATGCTGGGCGGCTACGCCAACCTGGACCCTCAATTCACGTTCTGGGTCAACCTGACAGGCGTTGCCTTGTGGTTCTGCTTCGACAGCACTACACGCCGTGCTCGGCTTTGGTCCTGGGCCCTGTTGGGCCTTGCCTGCGGCATGGGCTTCATGACCAAGGGTTTTTTGGCGTGGTTGTTACCGGTATTGATCGCCCTGCCCTACGCCCTCTGGCAAAAGCGCTCGGGTGAATTGTTCAAATTCGGCCCTGTGGCGGTCGTTATGGCGATCCTTGTCAGCCTGCCATGGGCATTGGCTGTTCACCTGCAGGAGCCGGATTACTGGCACTTCTTCTTCTGGCATGAGCATATCCAGCGCTTTGCCGGTGAAGACGCGCAGCATGCCGAACCCTTCTGGTATTACCTGCCGTTGCTGGTAGCGTTCGCGCTGCCCTGGGTTGCGCTGCTGCCGTCGACGGTGAAAAAGGCCTGGGTGGACAAGCGTCTGCCGAGAACCGCGTTCCTGCTACTGTGGCTGTTGATGCCGCTGGCGTTCTTCAGCCTGGCCAAAGGCAAACTCCCCTCTTACATCATGCCGTGCCTGTTGCCCCTGGCCTTGCTGATGGGTTCGACCCTGAGCGACAAACTCGCCCAGGGCCAGGGCCGTGTGCTGCGCCTCAACGGCTGGTTGAACCTGGTGATCGGCGTGCTTGCCCTGGTGGCGCTGACCTGGGTCCAGTTGAAGAAACCGGTGTATGAGCACGGTGAGGAAACCCTCAGCCTGGTGTTGGTATTCATCTGCCTGTTCGGGTGGGTGCTGGCCAATCTGTTGCAAGCGGCGCGCCCGTTGCGATTCTGGGCCGCACCGCTGATCGGCAGCGGCTTGCTGGTTGCCTTGGCACCAGCGGCGTTGCCCCACTCGGTGGTTTATAACAAGACCCCAGACCAGTTCATCATCGATCACCTGCAGGAACTGCGTTCGACCACCGCATTGCTTAGCAATGACCTGGGCGCTGCATCGGCCTTGTCGTGGCAGTTGGCGCGTGCGGACGTCACGCTTTACAACACGATCGGTGAAGTGAAGTACGGCCTCGCCTACCCGGACACCGCGCATCGCAAAGTTGACCTTAACCAGGTCCAGCAATGGATGACTGATGCGCGCAAGCAAGGCGCCGTGGGTGTCGTGATGCGAGTCAAGGGTGACGACGAAGTGGCCGAAGTCGAGCTGCTGCCCAAAGACGGCAAGCGCTACGAGCAAGGCAATATCGTGATCCTGATCTTCGCCAAGGTCGCGCAATGATCACCCTGCTTCTGTTACTCACGGCCTGCCTGCTCACCTGCATGGGCCAGGTCTCGCAAAAGTTCGCCGTGGAAAGCTGGCGTCAGTTGCCCGAGGGTTGGGCGCTGAAATTGCGTTCACCGTGGTTGTGGTCGGCGCTGATATGCCTGGGCCTGGGCCTGCTGGTGTGGCTGTTGGTCCTGCAGCGCCTGGAAGTCGGCGTCGCCTACCCCATGCTCAGCCTGAACTTTGTATTGGTCACGTTGGTAGCGCGCTTTGTCTTCCACGAACACATCGATGGCCGCCACTGGCTGGGCGTGGTGCTGGTCATTGCCGGTGTTGTGCTGTTGGGGCGCCAGGTATGAGCCGCACGCACGGTTTCGCCCTGGCCCTGGGCAGTGTCGGCCTGGTCAGCGCTGCCCAACTGGGCATGCGCTGGAGCATGACGCGCCTGCCATTGCCGGCTGAATGGCTCAGTGCCTTGAGTACCGGCAGCATCGACCTCAGCGCCCTGGGCGTGGTGATCCTGGCGATCATCGCCTATGCACTCTCAATGCTCTGCTGGCTCGGCGCGCTGAAACACTTGCCGCTCGGGCGCGCCTACTCATTGCTCAGCATCAGCTACGCGCTGGTGTACCTGCTGGCCGCCAGCCTGCCGGCGTTCAACGAAGATTTTTCGCTTTCAAAAACCCTAGGGGTGGCCTTGGTCATCCTCGGCGTACTGGTTATCAACTCTCGTCGTGCTAGCACCTCAAGTCCCAGGAATACCCCATGAAAATCAGTGTATTTGGTAGTGGTTACGTTGGTCTGGTCCAGGCCACTGTATTAGCCGAAGTCGGTCATGATGTCATTTGCATGGACGTTGACAAGCACAAGGTCGAGTCGCTGCAGAAAGGTCACGTGACTATCTTTGAGCCGGGCTTGGCAGCCATGGTCAAGGAAAACCTGGAAAGCGGGCGCCTGCACTTTACCCACGACGAAAAACTCGCCGTCGAGCACGGTGAAGTGCTGTTTATTGCCGTGGGCACACCGTCGGATGAAGACGGCTCGGCCGATCTGAAATACGTGCTGTCGGTGGGTGACGCCGTGTCCCGTCACCGCGTGGAGCCGGTGATTCTGGTGGAAAAATCCACCGTGCCGGTCGGCACCGGGGATACCTTGCGTGCCCATATCGAAAAAAGCCTGCATATCGCCGGCCGCCACCTGGAGTTCGATATCGTCTCCAACCCGGAATTCCTCAAGGAAGGCTCCGCCGTTGCCGACTGCCGCCGCCCGGATCGCATCATTATCGGCTGCGAACGTGAAGAAGTGCGCGACGTGATGCGCGACCTGTACGCGCCGTTCAACCGCAACCACGACCGCATCATTTTCATGGACCTGCGTAGCGCCGAACTGACCAAGTATGCGGCCAACTGCATGCTGGCCACCAAGATCAGCTTCATCAACCAGATCGCCGAGCTGGCCGAACACCTGGGCGCCGACATCGAAGCCGTGCGCTTGGGGATTGGTGCCGATTCGCGCATTGGCTACCACTTTATCTACCCAGGCTGCGGCTACGGCGGCTCGTGCTTCCCCAAAGACATGCGCGCGCTGATCCACAGCGCCAAGCAAGCCAATTGTTCCAGCGACCTGCTGGAGGCCGTTGAAGCCATCAACCAGCGGCAGAAAAGCAAACTTTTCGAACGCATCAATGCCTTCTTCAAGGGCGACCTGAAGGGCAAGACCTTCGCCTTGTGGGGCCTGGCCTTCAAGCCCAACACCGATGACATGCGTGACGCCCCCAGCCGCGTGCTGATGGAAGCCCTGTGGGCCGCTGGCGCCAATGTGCGCGCCTTCGACCCCGAAGCCATGCAGGAAACCCAGCGCATCTACGGCGACGACCCCCGGCTGATGCTGATGGGCACCCCGGAATCCACCTTGGGCGGCGCCGATGCGTTGATCGTGTGCACCGAGTGGCAGCAATTCAAGGCCCCGGACTTCGACCTGATCCATGACCGCCTGAAAACCCCGGTGATCTTCGACGGCCGTAACCTGTACGACGGCGAACGCCTGACACGCAAAGGCTTCAAGTACTTCCCCATCGGCCGTGGCGACTCCTGCGAGTTACCGATCCCCCAGCAAAACTGGGTGGAACAGGTCAAGGACGCTTGCTAGGTGAACATCGCCGTCCCGTTTCAGCAAAGCGCAACGATCCGCCGCCAATCGCTGGGGCTTGGGCTCTTGGCGCTGCTGCTATTCATCGTCGGCAACTGGCACCAGGCGACCATCGGCTTTGATTCGCGCTTCGTGCTGTTTGCCCAGGAAATGCTGCGCCATGGGCCAAGTTTCTTCCCCACGACCTATGGCCAGCCGTATGCCGATTATCTGGCAACGTCGACCCTGCTGACGTGGCTGCTGTCGGTGTCCTTGGGCCAGGTCACCAGCCTGACGGCGTGGCTGCCCACGGCGCTCGCGTCGGCGCTGATTGTGGTGCTGGTCTATCGCCTCACTGCGCCCTACTCGCCGCGTTGGGGCCTGTTGAGCATTGCGATGTTGCTGCTCAGCAGTACCTTCGTCAGCGAAACCCGCGCAGTCTCCCTCGATCAGATGCTCGCCGCGGTGGCATTGGCGGTGTTCTACCTGGGCTATGCCCATGACCATTTCGCCGCAGCCAAGCGCCTGCATTGGGTGTTTTTGCTGTTGCTGGTGGGGTTTGCCATCCGTGGCCCGATCGGCCTGGTGATCCCTACGGGCGTGTTGTGCAGCTACTACCTGATCAACCGCCAGTGGCGCCTGTTGTTCAGCTTCGGCCTGCTGGCACTGGCGCTGCTGGCGGCGTGCGTCGGCCTGCTGCTGCTGCTGGCCAAGCTCAGCGGCGGCGAAGACTTCATGCATGACGTGATTCGCATGCAGTTCATGGGGCGCATGGATGGCAGCGAAGGCTCCGGCGGCGTGCTGTATTACTTCACCAGCTCCCTGGGCAACTACGCCTTGGCCTATCCAATCGCGTTGTTGGTGCTGCTGGCGGTGCTGATGGGCGGTCGACGTGCGCCGGACCCGGCATTGAAGCTGGTGCTCTGTTGCGCGGCAGCCGGTGTGCTGGTGATGGTGGGCCTGTCGGTGCCCCAAGCCAAGAAAGCGCGTTATATCCTGCCGATGTTGCCGATGGCCGCGATCATTGCCGCGTATCCCTTCCAGGTCACGCAAGGGCGACTGTTCGCCTGGCTGCGCGCCTTGATGCTGGGCATCTGGACGTTGTTGCCGGCGCTGTTGGCAATTGGCCTGGTGGTGGCGCGGCGGCGCTACCCGCAACCGCTGGCCGACCTTGAGCTGATCTTCATCGTGCTTGGCATGCTGCAGGTGTTGGCGCTGCTGGGGTTGTTCCGAGCGCGGCTGCGCAGCTACGGCCCCGCCTTGGCCGCCGTACTCGCCCTCTGGACCACCTACATCATGGTGGTTGAACCCCTGGAACGTCAGCTTTACGACACCCGCACCTTCAGCCTCGCCGTCAAGGCGCACGTTCAGCAGCAACCGGCGCCGCTGGTATTGCACGCACTGGGCAAAGACGCGAAAGCCATCAAGTTCATGGTCAACTTCGATTGCGACAAGGTCCCGCTGTTTACCCAGTTGCCCGCCGATTTGAAACCGGTGCAGGCGCCGGCGTGGTTGGTCATGAGCCAGGCCGACTTCCAAGCGCTGGAGGATCCGCGCCTGCGTTCAATCACGCCGACGCTTACCGCAGAGTTCGACAAAAACCCCTATGTGTTGCTGCATTTGGAAAAAGCCTCGACGCCTTGAGTGCTTTTCCGGCTGCACTGTAAGAAAGAACGCCCACTCCCTCCACGAGTGGGCGACTTTCATCATAGGTACCAAGAAAATACCTACATTTGTTTGCGTAATGGCTGGTGCACTTTCCCTTCCGGTGCTCGGAGCCCAACTGTAGACTCGCTGCCACGTGCACTCACTATCTACCACCCGACCGTCAGGACCAACCTGTAACGCTTGGGTCAGGGCACTTCACAACAACAAGGACGTTGTAGGCTGCCCGCGCGCGATGGCTTACTTCATTGAGAGGACAATGCCGTGCGAGATGACCTGTTAACCGTACCTTTACCCAGGCTGGATCGTTTGATGGCGTTGCGTGACGCACTGGTGGCGTTGAAGGGGCCGTTGGCCGACGATCCCAGGCTGCGCGAAGACCTGCAAGAGCGCCTGTTCAACGAAGAAACCCATAGTCGCGTGCTGGGCAAGATCAACCCGACTGCATCCGTGTCCACCGGGCAGATAACCTGTGGCGAGGCTGGTTAACTGCATTTATGTTGCATTTAACCCTCATTAATATGCAGTGGTGCCATCTGATCAAGCGCGGCACACTGCGCAGGTTCCTTCCCCCAATGTTGGAACCTTCAAAGGGCTGTTCCGGGAAACCAGGCAGGCCTTTTTTTTCGCCCGCCGTTTATGGACCGTCTTTCAATGCTCGCTCGCTGGTTACCCGCTGCAATCAACACCCGTCCCGCCGAATGGAGCCGTGCAGCCATCGGCATGGCCCTGGGCACGCTATTGAGTGTCTGGGCTTGTGCCCAAGTATTCGGCATGGAGGTGGCCCTGCACCTGCTCGGGCCCCTTGGTGCTTCGGCAGTATTGTTGTTTGCCGTGTCATCGGGCGCGTTGGCCCAACCCTGGTCGATCATCGGCAGTTACCTGTGTGCAGGCGTCGTGGCGCTGCTGGTCGCCCGCGTCCTGGGGCGCACTTTGGGCAGCGCGTGCCTGGCGGCGGGCATGACGGTGATCCTCATCTGCTGGCTACGCTGCCTGCACCCGCCGGCCGGCGGCTTGGCCATGACCCTGGTGCTGGCCGATCCGGCATCCGTCGCCCTCGGCTGGTACGAACTGGCGCCGGTGATGCTCGGCGCTGGCGCCCTGCTCGCCTGCGCGCTGGCCTATAACAATGCCACGCGCACGCGTTATCCCAAGGGGCTTGCCGAGCCTGCCCCGGTTATCCTGGGCACTGCCACCGCCGTCAGCGAGCCGAGCATCACGGCAGCCGACCTCAAGCGGGCGCTGGCCGAGATGGAGCAGTTCTACGACGTCGAACCGACAGAGCTGGAGCAGCTGATCCACGCCGCCGAGGGCCATGCCAGGCGTCGCAGTATCGGCGAGGTTCTGGCGAGCCGGGTGGTTTGACCGGCACTGCATAAATGCAACAACGACCTGCAGGATTTCGGGTTGTACGGAGCAAATTTGCACTGGTACGATCACGAGAGAGTTCACCCGCGAACATCTTGATAAAGACAATAAAAGCAGGGAGTTAGAGATGACTGCTCAGGTTTCATCCCAAGCAAGCCAAGCCGAGGTCCAGCAGGACGCTGTCCTGGCAAACGTGCGCAACCATATCGGCCACCTCACCCTCAACCGTCCCGCCGGCCTGAACGCCATCACCCTGGACATGGTCCGCCAGTTGGCCGCGCACTTGCAGGACTGGGCCGACGACCCCGAGGTCTACGCCGTGGTACTGCGCGGCGCCGGTGAGAAAGCCTTTTGCGCTGGCGGCGACATCCGTTCGCTGTACGACAGCTTCAAGCAAGGCGACACCCTGCACCAGGATTTCTTCGTCGAGGAATATGCCCTCGACCTGGCCATTCACCACTACCGTAAACCCGTACTGGCGTTGATGGACGGCTTCGTCCTCGGCGGTGGCATGGGCCTGGTGCAAGGCGCCGACCTACGTGTGGTCACCGAACGCAGCCGCCTGGCAATGCCGGAAGTGGCCATCGGGTACTTCCCGGATGTGGGCGGCAGCTATTTTCTCTCGCGTATTCCTGGCGAACTGGGCACCTACCTCGGGGTGACCGGGATGCAGATCCGTGCGGCGGATGCCTTGTATTGCGGGTTGGCAGACTGGTACATCGACAGCGCCAAGCTGGTTGAGCTGGACCAGAAACTCGACGGCCTGCAATGGCACGACTCGCCGCTCAAGGACTTGCAAGGCGTACTCGCCAAGCTCGCCGTGCAGCAATTGCCCGACGCCCCGTTGGCGGCCTTGCGCCCGGCCATTGACCATTTCTTCGGGTTGCCGGACGTGCCGAGCATCGTCGAGCAACTGCAACAAGTCACCGTGGCCGATAGCCATGACTGGGCGTTGACCACCGCCAACCTCATGCACACCCGCTCGCCCCTGGCCATGGCCGTGACCCTGGAGATGCTGCGCCGTGGCCGCCATTTGCCACTGGAACAGTGCTTTGCCCTCGAACTGCACCTGGACCGCCAGTGGTTCGAACGCGGCGACCTGATCGAAGGGGTTCGCGCCCTGATCATCGACAAGGACAAGACGCCGAAGTGGAACCCACCCACCCTCCATGCGCTGGATGCCAGCCATGTCGAGAGCTTCTTCCGCGACTTCGTGCAGATTGGGAAATAAGCCATGCAAGATCTTGAATACACTGAAGAACAAGTGATGATCCGCGACATGGCGCGGGATTTTGCCCGTGGCGAAATCGCGCCCCATGCCCAAGCGTGGGAGAAAGCCGGCTGGATCGACGACGCCCTGGTGGCGAAGATGGGCGAGCTGGGCCTGCTGGGCATGGTGGTACCGGAAGAATGGGGCGGCACCTATGTCGATTACGTCGCCTACGCCCTGGCCGTGGAGGAAATCTCCGCCGGTGACGCTGCGACGGGTGCGCTGATGAGTATCCATAATTCAGTGGGTTGCGGGCCGATCCTCAACTACGGCACAACCGAACAGAAACACACTTGGCTGGCCGAACTCGCCAGTGGCCAGGCCATCGGTTGCTTCTGCCTGACCGAACCCCAGGCCGGTTCCGAAGCCCATAACCTGCGCACCCGTGCCGAGTTGCGTGACGGCCAATGGGTCATCAATGGCGCCAAGCAGTTTGTCAGCAACGGCAAGCGTGCCAAATTGGCCATCGTGTTCGCCGTCACCGACCCGGAGCTGGGCAAAAAAGGTATTTCGGCGTTCCTGGTGCCCACCGCTACCCCAGGTTTCGTGGTCGACCGCACCGAGCACAAGATGGGCATTCGTGCGTCAGACACCTGCGCCGTCACGCTCAACCAATGCAAGGTTCCCGAAGCCAACCTGCTGGGTGAGCGCGGCAAAGGCCTGGCCATCGCCCTCTCCAACCTGGAAGGCGGACGCATCGGCATCGCCGCCCAGGCCCTGGGCATTGCCCGCGCCGCGTTTGAAGCCGCGCTGGCCTACGCCCGTGATCGGGTGCAGTTCGACAAGGCAATCATCGAACACCAGAGCGTGGCCAACCTGCTGGCCGACATGCAAACCCAACTCAACGCTGCGCGCCTGCTGATCCTCCACGCCGCACGCCTGCGCACCGCCGGTAAACCCTGCTTATCCGAAGCCTCCCAAGCCAAGCTGTTCGCCTCGGAAATGGCCGAACGGGTCTGCTCCAAGGCAATGCAGATCCATGGTGGTTATGGGTACCTGGAGGACTACCCGGTGGAGCGTTACTACCGGGATGCACGGATCACGCAGATTTACGAAGGCACCAGCGAGATTCAACGGATGGTGATTGCCAGGGAGTTGAAAAACTACCAGCTCTAACGGACACCCCACAAAACCCTGTGGGAGCTGGCTTGAACTGCGATGCAGACACCTCGGTACATCAGGGTACCGATCAACGGTAACCACGATGCGAAGCGAGCCGCTCTTGCTCTTGCTCTTGATCTGCTTGTGATCTTGATCTCAAGCGCCCCGTTAAACCACGCTGGCCGAACGCAGGCTTGAATTCGTGGGT
>NZ_QODJ01000035.1:0-59715 GCF_009935965.1 Pseudomonas sp. L13 | reverse complement strand
GCGTGGTTTGACGGGGCGCCTAAGATCAAAAGCAGATCAAGATCAAGAGCGACTCGCTTCGCATCGTGGTTACCGTCCGCCGTTACAGCCCACAAAGTTGTGTAGATACCTATGCTGCGATGGCATCGACTCGGTTCGCCTGAACTACCGAGGTATTTGCATTTACCACTGTAGGAGCGAGCTTGCTCGCGAAAAACCTCAACGATAACGCGTGCCTCCTGAATAAACGCCGTGCCTATAAGTTTTTCGCGAGCAAGCTCGCTCCTACAAAATGGGGCCAAGCCCGCTTTTATTTTAAGTTGTTGGCTTCAAAGGCTTCACGCACTCAATAGAGCGATCCACCGTCGTCTTGGCAATCTCCAACAAATGCCACACCGCCAGAATCTTCGCCCGCCCCGGGCTATCCAGCAACTCGCCACAGTCGAGCGCCGTTGCCGAAGCGCTGTCGAGCAAGCTGGCGGTGTAGAGCAAGGCATCTTCAAAACTCAGGTCGTCGTTGACGTTGTGGAACCCCTGGCTGGGCAGGTAGTGGTCGATGGCGCGGTTGAACGCGGCACGGTCTTTTGCAGGATCGAGGGGTGGATCGGGTAGGACTTTATTCATTGTGTAACTCCACATGGTTTGGAGCTGACACCCTTCGCGACTAAACGAATGGGTGGCGGCTGTACGCAGGTTAGTCGACCGGCCACATGGCAAACCGGCGCGCCCAAAGGCGCCCATACGCACAGCCACCATGAAACATCATGGAACCATGCGCCATATGAAACCCGAGCGACTAAACCCGATCACTGATGAGCAGTGATGGACCGCAGACTAGCCACCGATTCCAACCGGCACAAGGCGGCGGGGATTGTCTCGGAAACGTCCTGCAATTTAAAGGGACACGGCTTGCTGGCCCTTTACAAACCATGACGAAATGCCAGCCAGGTCTACCTGATTTTTTCTGTATGAAAGGTCTGTCATTACGGGAGTTAACGGCTAAGCTGATGAGGTTTCGCTTTCTCGAACATGGTTAAGGTCAGTTAAATGACTGCTCTTAACTAATCACCGTAAGGGATTGCGATGAGCATAGATGTCAGCCGTTTTCGTCAAGAACCCGCTAAGGCCAGGCTTTCTACAGCCGCATTTGATGAATTGCTAGGCGTAACTAATGTGGTTATATCGAGTAATCAAGGTAGTCGATTCGATACAGCGCCCGTACATCTTAATCCGCTTCACGTGCCCAACCTAAACGCGGAATTGAATAACATTCGAAGCATGATTGATCATGGAGGTCATGTATTAATCTTGGATGGTTTCAAGGTCGATAACCTTGCAAGCTTTAAATGGCTGGTTTGGACATTCGGCTCTTTGCTTGGAGTGCCGATGGTACAGAACCATCTCGACCATAAGGTGATTGAAGTGTACGACCGGGGAGGTAAAAGTATTGAAGAGGGGGCGAGATATCATCAGACCCGCCAGGGTGCTTACGTTCACAACGATGGCGTGAGTGACCCGCTACCTATTGACTACTTGATCTTGGCATGTGGACAGAAAGCGCTGCTGGGTGGTGAAAGCATCTTGATAGATGCAAGTGCGGTGTACGCTGAGTTGATGGCGTTTCCGGAAATGCTGGAAGAGCTAAAGTGTGATTTCTTTTTTGAAAATCGCGGAATGGCGGAAGAAGAAAAGTTATTCAAGGCGCCAATTTTGAGTTTCTCTGATGAAGGGGTTCCTCTGATTAGGTACTTTCGCGTGTATATTGAATCGGCTCACCTTAAGGCCGGTGTTCCATTGACGGACGCGCAAAATAAGGCGTTGGATTTCCTGGATGCGGTGCTTGACCAGTCGTCGGTTCAACAGCGAGTGCTGCTTGAGTCCGGACAACTGCTCATTTCTGCCGATAATAAGTTCCTGCATACCCGCACGCACTTTATAGACAGGCATCTTCCATGTGCACAGGTCAATGATGCCGAGCGTCTGAAAGATCTCAACCGCTACCTGCTACGGATGTGGTTGCGCAAGCCATGAGAACTTGATGCGTATCGAACATCCTCCCATACCCAGCCAAAGTTGAGCCCCATGGACAACTCCGATATCGCCATCACCCTCGTGTTGATCTCAGCCTTCATGCACGCCACTTGGAATGCCGTCGTACGCGCCGGTAGCAGCCGGTTCATGACCTTGGCAATGGTCGATGGCACCGCATTGCTGATCTGCCTGGCCGCTCTACCTTCGGTCCACGTGCCGAGTCTGGAGGTGTGGGGGTATGTGCTGGTCTCGGTGGTGCTTAATACGATCTATCGGCTGTTTCTGATCAAGGCTTACGAGACCGGGGAGTTCGGCCAGGTTTACCCGATAATGCGTGGCGTACCTCCGGTATTGGTGGCGTTGTTTTCCTACTTTTTGCTGCATGAGCAATTGTCATTCCAGGCAATGGCGGGTGTGCTGATGATTTGTGTGGGGATTATCAGCCTGACGTTTGTGCGCAGGATGACGGCGTACCTGTTCAAGCCGATCTTGATGGCGGTGTGCGCTGGAGCGTTCATTGCGTCTTATACGGTGGTGGATGCCAAAGGCGTGAGAGCCAGTGAGACGGTGTTGCAATACATCATTTACCTGACGGTATTTCAGAGTATTCCGATCCCGCTGCTGGCGTTTTTCAAGGAGCGCTCGGCACTGAAACTGGCTATCCGCAGCCACTGGCGAGTGGGTATGCTGGGCGGGGTGTTTTACCTGGCGTCCTACGGCCTGGTGCTGTTTGCACTGTCGCTGGATGCGGTCGCCAAGGTATCTGCCCTGCGGGAAACCAGTGTTATTATCGGCGCCATTATTGCCGCGCTGTTCTTTCATGAGCGGTTTGGCTGGCGGCGAATGCTTTCGGCATTCGTCATTGTTGGCGGGATCATCCTGATCAAAGTGAGCAACTGATGGCCCAACGTCCGCCCCCCACCCCTATGCTTCAAGCCTTTGTCAGCGCCGCGCAAACCGGCAGCTTTGCGCGCGCCGCCTCCGAGTTGAACCTCACCGCCAGCGCTATCAGTCATCAAATTGCAGGTCTGGAAGAGTGGTGGGGGGTGCAGTTGTTCGAGCGGCATTCACGCGGTGTCAAACTCACGGCGGCGGCGCAGGCGCTGTTGCCGGTTGCTGAAGGTTTTTTCAAAGAGCTGGAGGCTGTGCTGCAGTCGCTTAACCCTGGTAAATCTCAGCCGCTGTACCTCTCTTGTACGTCCTCGCTGTGTTCAACCTGGCTGATCCCCAGGATGCATGGTTCTCATGCACAAGCCTCGTTCAATCTGGATCTGGTGTTGACCAGCGCTGATATGAACAGCGCCAGCTTGAGTGCTCATCAATACGACGTCGCGGTGGTAATGGGGTACGGCGACTACCCAGACCACCATGTCGAGCTGCTGATGCGCGATGCGGTATTTCCTGTGTGCTCGCCAGCTTTTCAGCAATTACACGGCGATATTGACTGGGCGGATATCGCCCAATACCCGTTGATCCATCGTGTGGATGATCAGGTGTGCCCGGGGTGGGAGAGCTGGTTTGCGTTCCAAGGGCTGCCAGCACCGCCGTATCACCATGGCCCACGCTTTCCCGATTCCAGTTTGGCGATCAGCCTGGCGGTGAAAGGCGGGGGCGTTGCCTTGGGCAGGACCGCTCTGGTAGACGACGCTTTGAAGGCGGGCGACTTGGTTGCATTGAATGCTCCGGTGATGATGTCGCCCACTGCTTATTACATTATCTGCCGGAGTGGACGTCAGACTGAGCCGAATATCGCCAGGTTGTTTGAATGGCTCAAGGCACAGGCTGATGAATTTATGCCTAAGGTTTAACTGCTGCCCGATTGTCCCAACTCGCCAGCCTACGCAAGCCGAGTTGCCGCTCCGCCTCAGCGCATCCCCGGAACAAACGCCACACTCCCACCCTCACGCGCCTTGAACAACCGCTCCCCATTATCCGGCTGGGTCGTCACCACCTGATGATCCGCCCCCAGAAACGCCAACGGCGTCGGCTCGTCCTTGGAATACTGCGCGACGATTATCGTGCGTTGCGGATCAAAGCCCTGGCCAGTGGTTTTTTCCAGCCAGGCCATGAACGCGGCGCTGTTGCCCTGGCGCGGGAAGTCCTGGGCTTCGCTGACGTAGTAGAAGGGCTTGCCGTGGTTTTGCAGGTACATGGGCAACTTGTTGTCGACCTCTACCAGCACCAGTTGCCATTGGTTCCAGGGCGCGCTTTTTTCTGCCTGGGCTTGCAGGTCGGTGGCGAAGCGGGTGACGCCGCCGTTGCTGTTGGTCCAGGGGTAGATCACGCCCAGCACCAGCAAGAGCAGGCCTGCGCTGAGGCCGAAGCCTGTTTGCCAGCGCGGCCAGCTCGAAGGTTTTTTGTGCAGGCGCTCACTCAGCCACCAGGCGCCGAGCAGTTGGGCAAAGGGCACCAGCGGCAACACGTAGTAGCTGCGGCGGCTGCCGCTGGCGGTGAAGAATATAAACAACAGGCCCAGGCCCCACACCAGCCAGCGTACGTTGGGCGGCGCCTTGCGCCAGTTGCGCACGGCCAGCCACAGGCCGAGTAACCAGCAGGGGGCCCAGGGCAGGGTGTAGGCCGGCAGGTAGATCAGGTAGGTGTAGATCGGCCCCATATGGTCGAAGGGGTCGAAGAAGCGCACCACGTTTTCGCGGAACACCAGCTCCAGGCCGCTCTCGCCGTAAGTGGGGGCGCCGTAGCGGTGGGACAGCACAAAGGGGATCGCATACACGATGCCTGCGATGAGCAAGGCCAGCACCAGGCGCAGGTTGAGGTGGCGTTTGTAGCGGTGTTCGCTGAGCAAGTGTGGCAACAGCACCAGGCCCGGCAGCACCACACCGATCAAACCCTTGAACAGTGAGGTGGCGGCCAGCAACAGGAAAAACACCGTGTAGCGCCCCAGCCGCGTGTCATCCGGCCCGCGCCAATACCACCACACCGCTGCCAGCACGCCGCACACAGTGAGTACATCGGCGGTGGCCACGCGGGCCCAGAACAGGAAGTAGAAGGTGGTGGCGAGCATCCACCCGGCGATCAGCCCGGTGCCTTTGCGAAACAGGCGTTCTCCGATCAGGTATACCAGCCAGATGCTCAACCACGCGGCAATCACCGATGACAGGCGCAGCGACCACGGGCCGAGGCCGCCCAGCAGGTGGGCAAACCCGGTGATCAGCCAGTAGGAGGGCAGGGGCTTGTCGTAATACGGCGTGCCTTTGAGGTACGGGTCGAAATAGTCACCGCTTTGCAGCATCTGCAAGGCAATATTCGCCCAGCGCGTTTCCGGCCCCCACAGGTCACGGCTGCCCAGGCCCAGCAAGAGCAGCAAGGCTGAGGTGCCCAGCAGTAACACCAGGGCGCCGCGTTCGGTTTTCCAGAAGCTCATGGGATGTTCCCTGTGGCAGGCGCCGCATTCAAGGTTGTTGGGGGTAAATCGTCAGCACCAGGTCGCCCTTGCGATAACGTTTGCCGCCGGGAGGCAATTGCCCTTCTTCGCGGTGTTCGCTGGTGCTCTTGACCTGCATCAGCACGCCGACCGAACCCTGCTGGCGTGCCTCGGCCAACCAGGCCTGGACGCTGTCCGGCGTGACCTTGCGCTGTGCCGCGTCTTCGTAGTTCAAGCCATAGCGCAGCTCGCCCTGGGTGTTATAAAACGCTACGTCGGGCCGGCGCAGGCGCCAGGTCAAGGCCGATGCCAGGCCCAGGTCATTGCTCAGCAAAGCACGGGTAGGTTGCAGTTCGTCCAGATGTTCCAGCACGAATTGGTCGGGCATCTCGTTATCTTCGATCGGGGCCGGCATGCCCGCCGGCAGCAGTGCCACCAGCAAGCCAATGCCGAGGGCGGGCATCGCCCATAACGTCAGCGGGCGCACCGCTTGCAGCAGGTTGGCGAGGATCCAGCCCAGCAGCACGATAAACGTCAGCGACAGGTTGAACATCTCTGCGTGGCTATTGGCGTACAGCGTGCGGGTGATTTGCAGGTAAATCAGCGCCACCATGGCCGTCAGGCCAAGGACGAAATTGAGCGCGCCGTTGATGACCAACGGGCGCGCCTTGCCTTGCTTGATCAGGTCGACCAAGCCGTGGCCCATTAACAAGGCCAGGGGCAACAGGCATGGCATGATGTAGGTCGGCAACTTGCCTTTGCTCAGGCTGAAAAAGCCCAGGGGCAGCAGCAACCACAGGGCAAGATAGGCAATCGCCGGCTGACGTTTTTCCTGCCAGGTCTTGAGCAGGGTGCCGGGTAGCAAGGCGGCCCACGGCAGGCACGCCACCACCATGATCGGCAGGAAGAACCACAGCGGCCGCGCATGCTGTGCGTTGTCGGCGGCAAAGCGGCGGATGTGCTCATGCCAGAAAAAGAAGCGCCAGAAGTCCGGTTCCTGCACGTGGATCGCCCATACCCAGGGCAGGCAGACCAGCACCGCCACCAGAATCGCCACAGGGCCGTAACGCAACAACTCGCCGACGCGGCGTTGCCAGATCAGGTAAGGCACGGCGATCAATACTGGCAGCAGCCACGCCAGGAACCCCTTGGTCATGAACCCCATGGCGCAAGCCACGCCCAACATCGCCCAGGCACCCAGGCGTTCCCGTGGAGTGCGGCAGTCCAGGGCAAACCACAACGCCACCAGGCTCAGGTTCACCCACAGGGTGAATTGCGGGTCGAGGTTGGCATACCCGGCTTGCCCGGCCACCAGGCCAAAACTCATGTAGAGCAAGGCGCAGGCAAAGCTCTTGCGCGGGTCGCTCCATAAGCGACGGGCGAGCAAGTAGGCCAGCACCACGCTCAAGCCGGTGCTCAGCACCGAAGCAATGCGCACGCCGAACAGGTTTTCACCGAACACCGCCTGGCCGAGGGCGATGAGCCAGTAGCCGGCGGCGGGCTTCTCGAAATAACGCACGCCCATGAAGTGCGGTGCCACCCAGTTGCCGCTCATCAGCATTTCCTGGCTGACCTGGGCGTAGCGGGTTTCATCTGGCGTCCATAAACCGTGAAAGCCCAGGGGCAACAAGATGAACACGGCAACGCCCAGCAATAGCCAGGCCAAAGGGTTTACGCGGGGCATGTGCACATCGCTCCATAACGTTCAAATACGGGCAATGGCGGTATTAACTTAATAGGGCGAAGCATCGTAAGGATCACTAAGTAGTTGTAGGAAAACATAACTAACAGGCGCGACTAAACATGCCAGAACGGTGCTGTCGTTTTGCTGAACGCGTGACGGCTCAATATGTAAATAAGTGTAATTAAAGTTGTTTGAGTGCGGCGGTCCATTCTTCGCTGTTCATGGTGCCCATGGCCTTGAAGGTGCCGTTGGGCAGCACCTTGACGAACAGCGCGCTGCCGTACTCGGCAGCGGCTGCGTGAGGGAAGCCCAGGCTGGTCTGGAAGTCGCTCATGCAGGCACTGTGGGTGATCAGCATCAGGTTGCGCCCTGGCTGTTTGTGGCCGAGGATTTCATCACCCATGGCGTCGCCGCAGATGGCCAGCGGGCCGGGGGACAGCTCGGTCTTGCCGAACATGAACAGTGACGTCTGGGCGGTTCGCGTGGTGGGGCTGCTGAGCACGTCGGTCAGGGCCATGCCCAGTGAATCAAAGGCTTTGCCCAGTTCGACGGCGCGTTCAGTACCGTTGATGGTCAGGCCATCGGCGGGGCCGAAGCAGGGGTTGGCCGAGCGGTCGCAGCGCTCTTCATGGCGCACCAGCACCACTAACTCGCCCTCGCGCCAGCTGGCGAGCACCCCGGAGGTGAGCAGGCGATTGCCCACGCCCAGGTCCAGCGGCGAGCTGGGCCACATTAAAAAGCCCGCCAACAGCAAGGCGGTAACGCTGATGCCAAGCAAGTGCAGGCGGTATTTTCTCAGGCGTTTTAACCTAGACCTTTTAGGTTGGCGGTTGGCCAGGATCATGTCTGCCACGCGGTTCACCCTCGGCACTGTTTATTGTGTTTATAAAACGGCTGCATGATGGGGCAGTTGCCCTTAGTGAGGCAGGAGACTGTCACAGCACTGCTGTCTTTTTGCTGAACACTTGCATGTTAAGAGTGTCACTTGGATTAACTAATAAAGTTGTGGGTTACCACGAGTTGGCGGGCACTTTAAAGTGCGGTGGATGGGCAGACGGTGAAATCCATGTGAAAAATTTGCGTGGGCAGGAGCATCAGCCGTTATTCTCATTGCTGGTCCTTCAGATGAGCGTTCTTATGTTGCAGGTGCAAGGTGTTGTAAAAAACTACGCGACCCCGCAAGGCCCGCTGGCCGTCCTGGCCGGCGTCGACCTGCACCTGGGCGAGCGCAGCAGCCTGGCGCTGATGGGTGAGTCGGGCAGCGGCAAAAGCACCTTGCTGCACTTGGTGGCCGGGCTGGATCGAGTGGACGGCGGCAGTATCCGCATCGGCGAGCAGCGCCTGGACCAACTCAACGAAGGGCAACTGGCTCATTGGCGCCGTACGCAAATCGGCCTGGTCTTCCAACAGTTCAACCTGATCGGCAGCTTGCGCGTGGAAGACAACCTGGCGTTCCAGGCGCGGCTGGCGGGGCGTTTTGACCCGCACTGGCAAGCGCAATTGGTGGAGCGCCTGGGGCTGGGTGACTTGCTGCGGCGTTATCCCGAGCAACTCTCCGGTGGCCAGCAGCAACGGGTTGCCGTCGGGCGGGCGCTGGCCTCGCGACCGGGTTTGTTGTTGGCCGACGAGCCCACCGGCAACCTCGACGAAGCCACCAGCGATGAAGTGCTGCAACTGTTGTTGGACCTGCTGCGGGACAGCCCCACCAGCCTGCTGATGGTCACCCACAGCCCCCGCCTGGCCGCACGGCTTGACCGGCAGGTGGTGCTGCACCGTGGCCGTGTCGTGTCGATGGACGCTCGCTGAGATGACGCTGTTTTACTGGACGCTGCGCGCGTTGCTGAGCCACTGGCGGCGTCATCCGGTGCAATTTTTCAGCGTGCTCACCGGCCTGTGGCTGGCCACCGCGCTACTGACCGGCGTGCAGGCCCTCAACAGCCAGGCGCGGGACAGCTACGCCCGCGCCAGCCAATTGATCGGCGGCGAACCCCAAGCCAGCCTGATTGCACCGGATGCCGCCAGTTTCCCCCAGGCACTGTTTGCCGAGTTGCGCCGCGCGGGTTGGCCGGTCTCCCCGGTGGTGCAGGGGCGGGTGGTGCTTCAGGGCCACGAGCAGCAGCGCCTGCAATTGATGGGCATTGACCCGGTGTCGTTGCCCGGCAGTGGCAGCGTGGCGGGGCAACGCTTGAGCCAGGCGCAGATGCTAGCGTTTTTCGAGCCGCCGGGGCGTACCTGGGTCGCTGCGCAAACGTTAGAGGCACTGGGATTGCAGGCGGGCGAGCAGCCGCTGACGTCCACCGGGCAACGCCTGCCACCGTTGCAAGTCCAGGCCGATATGGCCCCCGGCCTGCTGTTGACTGATATCAGTTTTGCCCAACCCCTGCTCAACATGCCCGGGCGCCTTTCGCGCTTACTGGTGGACAACACCTTTGCCGCCCGTCACCCCACGCCACCCGCTGCGTTACAACTCAAGCAGGGCGAGGACAACAACTTGTCACGCCTCACCGAAAGCTTTCACCTGAACCTGGATGCGGTGGGTTTTTTATCCTTTGTGGTGGGGCTGTTTATCGTGCATGCGGCCATCGGCCTGGCTCTGGAGCAGCGCCGTGGCCTGCTGCGAACTTTGCGTGCCTGCGGGGTCAGTGCACGCCTGTTGATCCTGAGCCTGGGTATTGAATTGGGGTGTTTGGCGCTGTTGAGCGGTGTGCTCGGTATCGCCAGCGGTTACTTGCTGGCCAGCCTGTTACTGCCGGATGTCGCCGCCAGTTTGCGCGGCCTGTACGGCGCCGAAGTCGCCGGCCAATTGAACTTGAGCCCCTGGTGGTGGCTCGCTGGTTTGGGCGTGAGCCTGCTCGGCGCACTGCTCGCCGGGGCCAGCAGCCTGTGGCGCGCGGCGCGTTTGCCGTTACTGGCGCTGGCCAACGCCCAGGCTTGGCATCAAGCCCATGGGCGCTGGTTGCGGCGCCAGGGCTGGGTGGCATCCGCCGCCTTGCTGATCGCATTGCTGGCACTGTGGCTGGGCGATAGCCTGGCCGCCGGGTTTGCGCTGATGGCGGCCTTATTGTTGGGCGCGGCGTTGGCGTTACCGGTGCTGCTCAACGGGTTATTGAAAGCGGTGCTGGGGCGCAGTCGCTCGGTGCTGGGCCAGTGGTTCCTGGCCGATTGCCGCCAACAACTGCCGGCCTTGAGCCTGGCGCTGATGGCGTTGCTGTTGGCCCTGGCGGCGAATATCGGCGCCGGTTCCATGACCTCGGGCTTTCGCCAGACCTTCACCCATTGGCTGGAGCAACGCCTCACTGCCGAGCTGTACCTCAACCCGCAAAATCCGCAGCAGGCCGAGCAACTCAAAGCATGGTTGACCCGCCAGCCCCTGGTGCAGGCCGTATTGCCCGCCTGGCAGGTATCGGTGCAACTGCAAGGCTGGCCCGCGGAGGTGTTCGGCGTGGTCGACAACCCCACTTATCGTCAACACTGGCCGTTGCTGGAAGCGGCGGACGCGCCCTGGGACCGCCTGCTGCAAGACGACAGCCTGATGCTCAGCGAACAACTGGCGCGACG
Source organism: Pseudomonas sp. L13 (assembly GCF_009935965.1). Taxonomy (NCBI): domain Bacteria; kingdom Pseudomonadati; phylum Pseudomonadota; class Gammaproteobacteria; order Pseudomonadales; family Pseudomonadaceae; genus Pseudomonas; species Pseudomonas sp. L13. The sequence goes on along the minus strand of NZ_QODJ01000035.1, from coordinate 49,081 downwards.
CCTGAAGGTGCAGCTGGGCGACACGGTTTCCATCCCCACGCCGCAGGGTACCTGGGCGCCGAAGATCGTCGGCATCTACGCCGACTACGGCAACCCCAAGGGCCATCTGCTGGTCAATGCCCAGCACCTGTTGGCGCATTGGCCGACGCTCTCACCGGCACGCTTCAACCTGCGCGTGGCGCCCGCCGACGTGCCGCCGCTGATCCGTGAAGTGCAGCATGAGTTCGCCCTGGAAGACAGCCGCATCGTCGACCAACAGCAACTCAAGGGCTGGTCCAGCCAGGTGTTCGAACGCACCTTCGCCGCCACCGCCGCGTTGAACAGCCTGACCCTTGGCGTCGCCGGGGTGGCGTTGTTCATCAGCCTGCTGACCCAGAGCCAAAGCCGCCTCGGCCAGCTCGCGCCGTTGTGGGCGCTGGGCGTGACGCGCCGACAATTGATGCTGCTCAACCTCGGCCAGACCTGGCTGCTGGCGGTGCTCACGTTGATCCTGGCGTTGCCGCTGGGGCTGTTGCTGGCGTGGTGCCTGGATGCGGTGATCAACGTGCAGGCCTTCGGCTGGCGCCTGCCGCTGCAGGTATTCCCCGGGCAGCTTGCGCAATTGCTGGGGCTGGCGATGCTTGCCACCTTGCTCGCGTCGGCCTGGCCGTTATGGCAGTTGTACCGCAGCCGCCCGGCGGATTTGTTGAGGACGTTCGCCCATGAAGATTAAGGCACTGGCGTGCATCGCCTGGTTACTGTTGAGCGGGTGCGACCAGGCGCCCCCACCCGAGGACAGTTTTGCCGGGCTGGGCAGCGATGCGGCGGACTTTGCCCAGGTGGTGCCCGGCAAAGTCTTCAGTTTTCCCGAGGACCACGGGCCCCATGACGGCTTTCGCATCGAATGGTGGTACGTCACAGCCAACCTCAAGGACACCCAGGGCAATGTCTTCGGCGTGCAATGGACGCTGTTTCGCAACGCATTGATAGCCGGCGCTGTTGAACCGGGCTGGCGCGATTCAACCGTGTGGCTCGGCCACGCCGCCGTCACCTCGGCCACCCGCCACTACGCCGCCGAACGCCTGGCCCGGGGCGGCGTCGGCCAGGCTGGGGCTCAGGCAGAGCCGTTCAACGCCTGGATCGACGACTGGACCTTCGCCACCCGCCCCGGCGCCGCCAGCCCCCTGGCAGGCATGCAACTCAAGGCCAGCGGCGCGCAATTTGCCTACGACCTGCACCTGACCTCCAGTCGCCCGCTGGTGCTGCAAGGCGACCATGGCTACAGCCGCAAATCCGACCAGGGCCAGGCGTCGTACTACTACAGCCAACCGTTTTTCACCGCCAGCGGCAGCGTCAGCCTTGACGGCCACACCTACCAGGTCAGCGGCCCAGCCTGGCTCGACCGCGAGTGGAGCAGCCAACCCCTGGCCGCCAGCCAGACCGGCTGGGACTGGTTCTCCCTGCACCTGGACCGCGGCGCGCAACTGATGCTGTTTCGCGTGCGGCAGAAAGACAGCGACGGTTACCTCACCGGCACCTGGATCGACGCTCAGGGCCACACCGAGACCTTGCACAACAGCGATATCCAACTTACACCGCTGACCACCACGGCCATCGACGGGCGCAACATTCCCACACGCTGGTCACTGAAAATTCCCGGCAAACAGCTGGATATCACCACCGAGGCCGTCAACCCGAAGGCATGGATGGACCTGGGTATTCCGTACTGGGAAGGGCCGGTGCGGTTTGAGGGTGGGGTGGGGTATTTGGAGATGACGGGGTATTAGGGCGCCTTCTGTAGGCGTTCATCTTTTGCTGTGTAGGCAACTTCCCAAACGTACTTTTTGACCCCCGCCTGCTTGTGTCCGGGCTGTAGGCGTTTGCTTATATTTCGATGCCATCTCTCTCGGTATCGGAATCCAGGACATGGCGTACGGCTACATCAATCAACAGGCTGCACCTTATCCGTTTTTGAAATCACGGCTATGGCGCGGAGGCTTGTTGCAGGGCCCAGATCATTTTGATGTGCTGAATAAACACCTGAGCCAAGGAATGGTGAGGCCGGGTGAGTTGGTGATCGTTCCAGAAATGTCCAGTGCCCATTGCTCAATCGAAGAAGCCTGGTTGATGCGCCACGCTGAAGAGATTAGTCGCCAACTGGACCAGAATGTGCCGCTCGATAGAGCAGGAAACACAAATTACGACTTGGCGCAGAGCATTCTGGGGTATGGCTCGATAGGCATCGGCAGTGCGACGTCGGCTTGGAGCCGGCACCTGCAGGCGGTTGCACAGACTTTGAAGGAAATCGAGCAACTGCATCGCCAATTGAAGGACGGTGGTTTGGACAGAGAGTCATTCATACGACAGCGTCAAAGGATGTTTGGCGTTTTGGATATGCAACTGCAAGGGGCTGCACGATTTGGCTCGGGGTTGCGTGGCAATCAGCCGCTGAAGGGAGCGCTTGGGATATCGACCAACAGCTATCTGCATCAAGGCGAAATTGTGGGGTATGCGCAGCGGGTTCAAACGATTACGCAGATGTCGAAATGGTTAAAGCAAGGAACATACCTGGGGTTGGCGTTGGATGTGGGCGTGGCGGGTTTGGAAATGAAGGAGGCGTGTGTGGTGGGAAGGGAGGCGCAATGCAACAGAGCGAAGTATGTGGAGACTGGGAGGTTGGTGGGGGGTGTGGCAGGGGCGGCTGGCGCAGGGGTAATAGGGGCTGAATTAACACGCCGGGCATGCCACATTTTCCTAGGTGTCGCCACGAGAGGATCCGGTGCTCTGACCTGCGGAATAATTGGAGGGGCGACGGCAGGGTATGTAGGCGGTAAGAAGGGCGGGGATGGCGGGGCGTTTCTCGGCGGAAAAATTGTAGAGCACAACGGTGATTTGATATTCCAGCCAGAGGGGGCTTAAGCATGGATTTTTTTGTCGCCTATACCGCTGTGATGATCATCGGGACGTTTGTGGTTTTAGGACTGATACTTTTTGTCGAACGAACAAAACTCGAGGCGTTGGAAGGTTACTTCATTGAAAACGTGCAGGTGCGTAAATATCAGCAACGCTGGGGACGAAACCAGCGGTTCGTCAGGTTTCATCGCATGTGTCTCATGATTGATATCCTCCGCGCGCCAGAACGCTCCGTCAAAGAAGGTTACATGACCGAGGCAGAGTTAGCCGTCATTCCGCCAGCGCTCAAGCGTTGGGCTGTATGGCCCTATCGGCTCGCGATGATTTGGGCGATCAGTTGGGGCTATTGGTGTACCTGGCTTTAGAGGTGCTCTCGCTTCCTGAAGGACGGTGGTTTGGACAAAGAGTCATTCATACGACAGCGTCAAAGGATGTTTGGCGTTTTGGATATGCAACTGCAAGGGGCTGCACGATTTGGCTCGGGGTTGCGTGGCAATCAACCGCTGAAGGGAGCGCTCGGGATCTCGACCAAAAGCTATCTGCATCAAGGCGAGATTGTGGGGTATGCGCAGCGAGTTCAAACGATTACGCAGATGTCGAAATGGTTAAAGCAAGGAACATATCTTGGGTTGGCGTTGGATGTAGGCGTGGCGGGTTTGGAAATCAAGGAGGCGTGCGTGGTGGGAAGGGAGGCGCAGTGTCGACGGGCGAAGTATGTGGAGACGAGGAAGTTGCTGGGTGGAGTATTTGGGGCTGCTGTTTTGGGCAAGCGTGGCGCAACTATTGCTCGCAGTGCATGCCGGATTGCATTGGGCGTTTCACTGAAAGGCAACGGTGAACTGGCTTGTGGAATTATCGGAGGGGCTGTGGGCGGGGCGACGGGAGGCGCTTTTTTTGGTGAGTTTGGTGGTTTTTTGGGGGGGAGAATATTGGAAGTCGACGGCGATCTGATATTCCAACCCGAGGGAACATAACGATGTCCCTTTTTCTTGTATATAGCATTGTGATGTTCGCTTGGGTGTTTGTCGTGTTCGTACTGATAGTGTTTGCTGAATACGCAAAGCTGGATGAACTGGAAAGTTACTTCAGTGAGAACGAGAAGGTTCTTAGGCATAAGCGTTTCAGGGAAGGATATGATCCGATCGATAGATATCATCGCATGAGCCTGATGATCGACATCCTGTCAGGGCCGAAAGCTTTTCTGAAGGCAGGCCTTGTGACCGAAGCCGAGCTGGCGTCTGTCCCCTTGACGCTTAAGCGCTGGGCCTTGTGGCCGTATCGCCTCGCGGATGTTTGTATCATCGAAATCATTGTGTGGGAGGTTTGGCGCAGGTGGTGCGATATCCCGATTCCATAAAACGAGGCCTCGCGGCTCGCTTCTTAGACCTGAATTCCAAAGCTCACATTTTTTAAAAAAATACTGTACATACATACAGTCTTGTCCTACAGTCCATCCCAGGTGACCGGATGTCACCGGTTACCTGAGCTTCAATTTTTTAACTATGGATGGATAAAAAATGAATTCGAAAAAAGCCTTCATTCTGGGCGCGGCCATGGCGGCCTCTTGCTTCGTTTCGGCCTTTGCCCTGGCCGAGCAATACCCTCATCTGGCGGCGCAAACGCCTCAAGTCAGCGTCAAGCAAGCTTTGAAAGATGCTTCGAAAATCCAAGCCAACAAGGCACCCGCTACGCTCAAACAGCGACTGCAATCGAGCGCTCACCTGAAGAAGCCCGTGTTCGCTGCCAAGTCCAAGGCGGACTCGGTGGTGGAAGACATCATTGCGCCCGCTGCGGTAGACAAAGTGCAAAAGGCCACTGGCAAGCAAGCGTCTGCCGCGCAAGCGGCTTTGGTCCAGGGTTGTGAAGTCACGCTGGACGTGAACGCGCTCTACACCATTGAGGACGTGCAGGCCGGCGCTTTGCTGTGCTATCACTTCAATTTGCCGCAAAAGGCCAGGATCAACGCCTTGCTGGTCAATCAGACGGTGGGTACCGACATGTCATTGTCACTGTTCCAGGACGATGGTCAGGGCAACCCGCTTCCCATGGGTACCTCCAATAACCCGGGCAATGGCGACGAAAGCCTAAGCGGTGTGGTGCCGGCCGGTGATTACTACTGGTTCATGGAGGCCAATGCGGCGGTTGCTGGTTCGAGCTTCCAGTTCGGTGTGGCGGTCGACACCAATGTCGACGCCTACGAGCCCAACGACACACCGGACACTGCCTTCCAACTGCCGGACACGCTGAACTACCTCAGCGGTAATGCCGACAGCCTCGACGATGTTGATTACTTCGATTTCACCGCTGTGCGTGGCCAGAGTGTGGGTATTGCGTTGGTGGCCGATGCCGCTAGCGGTAGTACCCGTGGCAAATGGATCCTTGAGCGTTTCGATGGCAGCCAGTGGGTCACCGTGGGCGCCAATGTGGTGTCGACGTCGATCCCAAGCCCAGGCGTAGGCGGTGTGGTGAAGGTGCGCGTGCGGCCCAACCAGCACCCGAATGAGCCTTGGAGCGCGACGGGTAAATACACGCTGTCCTTTGGTTCCAACCCACGTGTTAACAACCCGGATATGAAAGGCGAGGCGAATGTGTTGCGTATCCCGTATTCCGCTTCCAACGTGGGTTACGGCTATATGACCACCCAAGCCTACCGGGATCTGACCTGGACCATGGGCCTGTCGGACAGCACCGGTGCGCCTCTGGTGGGGTTGCACCCGATTGTCTACCTCGACCAGCACATCAACCCGGACACCGGAGATATCGTCTACAAGGCTTACTCGGCGGCTACCGACAGCTCGGGCCAAGCCAGCGGCACGATCAACGTGGGTACCTGCTTCGGTGATTTCCAGACGGAGTTTGTCGATTACTCCCAAGGTTACAACAATACCTGGCGTACCGACTTCAACTATGGGGTTTGGCGCATGGAGGTGCTGGAGTACCCGGGCATTGGTGTCGGCGGTGAGAACACCCAGTTCGTGAGCTTTGGCCATTTGTGCAAACAGACGTTGCTCAGCAGTACCAAGAGCTAAGTCAGTGAATGCTTAGCGCAAAGGGCATACAGGCAAAGCAGCTGTATGCCCTTTTTGCGTCAAGGCGTAACGCCATTGGTGCATTTTTCCGCCGGATGCTTATGACGACCGCTGGTTATCGTGGCTGACCGACTCGCAATACAAAGTGCCAAACAGATAGTCCATCAACGGCAGCACGATATTGAAGTTACGCCCCTGCATCAGCTCACGACGGTGATGCAGGGCATGCAGGCGGTGCATCTGGCGAATCCACGGCAGGCGCGCCACCGGGTGTTCTGCAGGTAGGTGTTCGCAGGCGTGGAACATTTCGTAGAGCAGGTAACCGAAGATCATGCAGCCTGCAAACAACCCGGCAACGTTGGGGCTCAGTTGGCTGAGCAGCCACCAGGCGGGGAGGGTGATGGCCAGGCTGTGCAGCACGATCAGCCAAGCCGGAAACAGGATGACACGCCAGTCCTTGGCGCTGTCGTAGGTCATGTGATCGGGGGTGAAGAAACTGTGATGGTCGCCGGTGTGGCGTGCATAGAACAGCCGGGCGAATGCATGTTTGTGATGGCCCAGGTGGCGGTGCACGAGGTAGATGCACAGGTTGAAGAACAATAGGGTCAGGGGCACGGTCAGCCACTGCAGGGCGGTGATATCGGCGGTGGACGACCAGGCCAGTGTGATGCAGGCGATGCCGTAGCCAAGCACGAATGCGGCGTGCAGCCAGGGGTTGTAATGCGGGTTGACGCTTGCGCGGTAACGGGCTCGGAAGGTCTCGGTTGGGTGGGGCATGGCCGGCTGCTCGTTGTGTTTTTATTTGAGACTGAGCGTAGTTGCCATCCTCTGTAGGAGCGAGCTTGCTCGCGAAAAATGTCAACGATAACGCGGGCTTCCTGAATAAACGCGGCGCCTGTGAGTTTTTCGCGAGCAAGCTCGCTCCTACAACAGGGCACGCCCGCGCCCACATTTTTGCCCGAGACCGACCAGTGGAGGCTTGCACAGGTCAGATTTACTTGTTAGCTTCTGACGAAATGTTAACGATAACATTTGCTCTAAAAATAAAAACAAAACAGAGACCCACGCCATGAAAATGCTCCCCAAAACCCTGTGTTTACTGGCTGCCAGCATTACTCTGGGCAGCGCGAGCCCTGCGTTTGCCGACGCCGCCAAGCCCATCCGCATCGGCGCCTCGTTCCAGGAAATCAACAACCCCTATTTCGTCACCATGAAAAACGCCCTGGAAGAAGCCGGCGCGACCATCGGTGCCAAGCTGATCATCACCGACGCCCGCCACGACGTGTCCAAGCAGGTCAGTGACGTTGAAGACATGCTGCAAAAAGGCATCGACATCCTGCTGATCAACCCTACTGATTCGGTCGGCGTGCAATCGGCCGTCAAGTCGGCCCATGCTGCGGGTGTCGTGGTGGTGGCGGTGGATGCCCAGGCAGATGGCCCGTTGGATTCGTTCGTGGGCTCGAAGAACTTCGACGCCGGTTTCCAGGCCTGTGAGTACCTGGCTAAAACCATCGGTGACAAAGGCAATATCGCCATCCTCGACGGCATCGCCGTGGTGCCGATCCTCGAACGTGTGCGTGGCTGCAAAGAGGCGGTGGCCAAGCACCCGGACATCAAGATTGTCAGCATCCAGAACGGCAAGCAGGAGCGTGACCAGGCCCTGACCGTCACCGAAAACATGTTGCAGGCCCAGCCCACCCTCAAAGGCATTTTCAGCGTGAATGACAATGGCTCCCTCGGCGCACTCTCGGCCATCGAAGCCAGCGGCATGGACGTGAAGCTGGTCAGCGTCGACGGTGCGCCAGAAGCGATCAAGGCGATCCAGAAACCCGGCAGCCATTTCATCGCCACCTCGGCCCAATACCCCCGCGACCAGATCCGCCTCGCCCTGGGCATCGCCCTGGCCAAGAAGTGGGGCGCCCAAGTACCGGCCAGCGTGCCGGTGGACATCACCTTGATCGACCAGGCCAAGGCCAAGGACTTCAGCTGGTAAACCCCTCAGGCCCCACGTAGCACGTGGGGCCCAGGTCCTCCTTCTGAGTGCGAGGTCGGCGGTATGAGCAATCTTCTGAAGCTGGAAAACATCTGTAAGCGTTACCCGGGGGTACAGGCCCTCAAGGCCATCAACCTGCAAGTGGAGCGCGGCGAAATCCACGCCTTGCTCGGCGAAAATGGCGCGGGCAAATCCACCCTGATGAAGATTTTGGGCGGTGTCGAGCATCAGGACGAAGGGCAGATCCTAATCGACGGGCAGGCCCGAAAATTTGCGACCTATCGGGATGCGATTGCCGCCGGCATTGGCATCGTGTTCCAGGAATTCAGCCTGATTCCCTACCTCACAGCCGTGGAAAATATCTTCCTCGGCCATGAGCTGAGCAACCGCTTCGGCCTGTTGCGCAAGCGCGACATGGCCGAGGCCGCGCAGGCGTTGTTCGAGCGCCTCGGGGTCAGCATTGACCTGTACTGCGCGGTCAAGCACCTGAGCGTGGCCGAGCAGCAGTTTGTCGAAATCGCCAAGGCCCTGGCCCTGGATGCACGCTTGCTGGTGCTCGATGAGCCGACCGCGACGCTGACCCCCAGTGAGGCCGAGTTGCTGTTTGAGATCATGCGCGAACTCAAGCGCCAGGGCGTGGCGGTGATTTTTATCTCGCACCACCTGGAAGAGATTTTCCAGGTCTGCGACCGCATCAGCGTGCTGCGTGACGGTAGCAACGCAGGCGTCACCGAAGTGGCCGACAGCGATATCGATCACCTGGTCGAGATGATGGTGGGCCGCCGGCTGGAATGCAGTTTCCCGCCCAAACCCAGCAGCGAACGCGGCCCGTTGCTGCTGGAGGTCAAGGACATCCAGTTGGTGCGCAACGGCCCCCACAACCGTTTCAATTTGCACAAGGGCGAGATCCTGGGCTTCGCCGGCCTGGTGGGTTCGGGCCGCACTGAGCTGGCCCTGGGCATGCTGGGCGCGCTGCCCACGGTGAGCAAGGATGTGTGGCTGCGCGGGGAAAAAGTCAGCCTCGACGACCCGGCCCAAGCCTTGGCCCACGGCATCGGCCTGCTGCCCGAAAGCCGCAAGAGCGAAGGGCTGATCACCGCCTTCAGCATTCGCGAAAACATCTCCCTGAACAATTTGCCCAAGTATCAGCACGCCTCGGGCCTGATCGACAAGGCCAAGGAATGCGCCAGTGTCGACGCGCTGATGCGCCAGCTGTCGATCAAGGCGCCCAGCGGCGAAAGCCTTGTGGTGAACCTCAGCGGCGGCAACCAGCAAAAAGTCGTGATCGCCCGCTGGATCAACCACCACTGCGATGTGCTGGTGTTCGACGAACCCACACGCGGCATCGATGTGGGTGCCAAGGCGCAGATCTACGCGTTGATGCGCAGCCTCACCGAACAGGGCTACGCGATCATCATGATTTCCTCCGAGTTGCCCGAAGTCATCGGCATGTGCGACCGCGTCGCCGTGTTCCACAAGGGCGCGATCGTCAAGGTACTGGAAGCGTCCGCCGTCAATCCTCAAGAGGTCATGCGCCATGCAACAGGGGGCTCAAGTGAATACGTCCATTAACACCGCCGGCACCGGCCGGTGGCGCCTGAACCTGGCGCGGCTGCTGCGCTCGCCCGCGTTTTATCCCTTTGTCGGGCTGGTGGTGGTGACCCTGGTGATGATCCTCGCCAGCGACACCTTCCTCACCGCCAGCAACCTCTCCAACATCGCCCGCCAGGTGTCGATCAACGCAATCATCGCGGTGGGCATGACCTGCGTGATTCTCACCGGTGGCATCGACTTGTCGGTGGGGCCGGTGATGGCGTTGTCCGGCACTTTGACTGCCGGGCTGATGGTCGCCGGGTTGCCACCGGGCCTGGCGATTGGCGTCGGGCTGTTGGTGGGCGTGGCCTTCGGCATTGGCAACGGGCTGTTCGTGGCGTACCTGCACATGCCGCCGATCATCGTCACCCTGGCGACCATGGGCATCGCCCGTGGTTTCGGGCTGATGTACACCGACGGCTACCCGATTTCCGGGTTGCCGGAGTGGTTCGCGTTCTTCGGTCGCGCCAGTGTGTTTGGCCTGCAGGTGCCGATCCTGATCATGCTGATCACTTACCTGGCGGCCTATGTGCTGCTGCAACACACGCGTATCGGCCGCTACATCTATGCCATCGGCGGCAATGAAGAAGCGGTGCGCTTGTCCGGCGTGCGTGCGGCGCGCTTCAAGCTACTGGTGTATGGCATCAGCGGCTTTACCGCCGCGATTGCCGGGCTGGTGCTTACCTCGCGCTTGATGAGCGGCCAGCCGAATGCCGGCGTGTCGTTCGAACTCGATGCGATTGCCGCCGTGGTACTGGGTGGCGCGTCGATTGCCGGCGGGCGCGGGGTGATCGTCGGCACCTTGCTCGGCGCCATGCTGCTGGGCGTGTTGAACAACGGTTTGAACATGCTTGGCGTGTCGCCTTACGTGCAGAGCGTGATCAAGGGCGGGATCATTTTGCTGGCGATTTTCATCAGCCGTCAGCGCCATCGTTAATACCTCACTACACAGGACCGAACACATGGACAAGCACACTCACATGCAAGCCGTCGTCTGCCACGGCCCGAAAGACTACCGCCTGGAACGCATCGGCAAACCCCAGGCGCGTGCCAATGAACTGGTGATCCGCATCGCCGCCTGCGGCATCTGCGCCAGTGACTGCAAGTGCCACTCGGGCGCGGCGATGTTCTGGGGCGGCGACAACCCCTGGGTCAAGGCGCCGGTAGTACCGGGCCACGAATTTTTCGGCTATGTGGTCGAAGCCGGCGAGGGCGCCGAGGAGCACTTTGAGGTCAAGGTCGGTGACAAGGTCATCGCCGAACAGATCGTGCCGTGTGGCAAGTGCCGCTTCTGCAAATCGGGTAAATACTGGATGTGCGAAGTGCACAACATCTTCGGCTTCCAGCGTGAAGTGGCCGAAGGCGGCATGGCCCAGTACATGCGCATTCCCAAGACCGCCATCGTGCACAAGATTCCCGAGTCGGTGTCTCTGGAAGACTCGGCGCTGGTGGAGCCGATGGCCTGTTCGATCCACACCGTCAACCGTGGCGATATCCAGCTCGACGACGTGGTGGTGATTGCCGGCGCGGGCACTCTGGGCCTGTGCATGGTCCAGGTAGCCGCACTGAAGACCCCGAAAAAACTGGTGGTGATCGACATGGTCGACGAGCGCCTGGAGCTGGCGAAAAAGTTCGGCGCCGATGTGGTGATCAATCCCGCCCGTGACAACGCCCGCGAGATCATCAACGGTCTTACAGAGAATTACGGCTGCGACGTCTATATCGAAACCACCGGCGTACCGGCCGGCGTCACCCAGGGCCTGGACCTGATCCGCAAGCTCGGGCGCTTTGTCGAGTTCAGCGTGTTTGGCGCCGAGACCAGCGTGGACTGGTCGATCATCGGCGACCGCAAGGAACTGGACGTACGTGGCGCGCACCTGGGCCCGTATTGCTACCCCATCGCCATCGACCTGTTCGAGCGTGGCCTGGTCACCTCCCAAGGCATCGTCACCCATGATTTCCCGCTGGACGACTGGGCCGAGGCGTTTGAACTGGCCAATTCGACCAAGTCGATCAAGGTGCTGTTGAAGCCGGTGCTCTGAGATGGACTATGTCATCGGTGTAGACATTGGCACCCAGAGCACCAAGGCGCTGCTGGTGGATGCCCAGGGCACGATCATCGCCCAGCACAGCCACGGCTACCGGGTGGACACCCCGAAAGTGCGCTGGGCCGAGCAGTGGCCGCAGGTGTGGCTGGATGCTGTCCAAACCTGCGTGGCCCAGTGCATGGCCAAGGCCGGGGTGCCGGCGCCGCACGTCAAGGCGCTGTGCATCAGCAGTTTGTACGGTGGTTCGGGCATTGCCGTGGATGCGCAGATGACGCCGCTGCACCCGTGCCTGATCTGGATGGACCGGCGCGCCGGCGAGCAGGTGGCCTGGGTGCGCGAGCACGTGGACCTGGAGCGCTTGTTCGCCATCACCGGCAACTCGGTGGACAGCTACTACGGCTTCACCAAAATGCTCTGGCTCAAGCAGCACCAACCGCAGGTGTGGGCGAATACCCGCTACCTGTTACCGCCCAACAGCTACATCAACTGGTGCCTGACCGGCGAGCTGGCGGTGGACCACAGCAGCGCCGGCAATATCGGTGGTGTCTACGACGTGGCGGCGCGCAACTGGTCAGGCGAGATGCTGGAGGCGCTGGGTATCGCGCAGTCGATGATGCCCGAGCGGTTGCTGTATTCCGGCGAGGTGGTGGGTGGTTTGCTTGCAGACTGGGCCGCCCGCCTGGGCTTGCAGGCGGGCACGCCGATCCTCGCTGGGGGCGTGGACGCGGCCATGGCGACCCTGGCGGCGGGTGTCACTCAGCCGGGCAATCATGTGGCGATGATCGGCACCAGCATGTGCTGGGGCTACCTGAACCAGCAGGTGGATGCGCGCCATGGTTTGGTGAGCATGCCCCATGTCTACAACGGTCACCGCGACCTGTATATCTTCGGCGGTGCGATCACCGCCGGGGCCTCGGTCAGCTGGTTTCGCGAGCAGTTCTGCCAGGCCGAAGAACAGCAGGCCCAGGCCACGGGGCAAGACAGCCTGGCGCTGCTGGAGCAGAGCGCGATGAAGATTCCGGCCGGCAGCGAAGGCGTGGTGTTTTTGCCTTACCTGATGGGCGAACGCAGCCCGGTGTGGGATGACCGTGCCAGCGGCAGTTTTGTCGGGCTCAACCTTTACCACAGCCGCGTGCACCTGTACCGCGCGGTGCTGGAGGGCGTGAGTTTTGCCCTGCGCCACAATATCGAAGCGGGCACCCAGGGCGCGCACTCCCTGGACCCACGCCTGATTGTGGTGGGCGGGGCGAGCCATTCGGACCTGTGGATGCAGATCATCGCCGATGTCACGCGCTACCCGGTGTACACCATCGTGCAAGAGGTAGAAGCGGCCCTGGGCGCGGCGTTGTTGGCGGCGCATACGGTGGGGCTGGTGAGTGATGGGCAGATGGACACCGGCTGGGTGCAGTTGCAATTGCGGGCGCAGCCCAAGCGGGAGAATGTCATGACCTACGACCGGGCGTTTTCCGAGTACCTGAAGCTGTACCCGGCCCTGAAACCGATCATGCATAACCTGCAAGCCACCTGATTCAACGCGGTCCAAAAATGTGGGAGCTGGCTTGCCTGCGATAGCGGTGTGTCAGTACCCGATAAGAAGACTGACACTCCGCTATCGCAGGCAAGCCAGCTCCCACAGTGGATCTTCATTGGTTTTGAGATCTTTATTTATGACCACTACCTTCGACTTCTCTCACCGGCGCATCCTCGTCACCGGTGCCAGCAGCGGCATCGGCCGCGAAATTGCCCAGCAACTGATCGCCAGCGGCGCCCAAGTCTTCGCCCTTGGTCGCGACGTCCAAGCGTTGGCGGCATTGGGTTGCCACACCTTGTGCGTGGACATCGCTGAAAGCATCGCCCTCGACAAAACCCTGCAAGATTTGCCGCCCCTGCACGGCCTGGTCAACTGCGCCGGTATCTCACGCCTGGAACCCGCCGCCGCCATCAGCGCCGATGCCTTCGACCAAGTGATGAACGTCAACGCCCGCGCTGCTGCGCAAGTGGCCAGCCGGGTCGCGGCGAAGATGATCGAGGCGGACATTGCCGGCAGCATCGTCAACGTCTCCAGCCAGGCGTCGTTGGTGGCGCTGGACGATCACCTGAGCTACTGCGCTTCCAAGGCCGCGCTGGATGCAATCACCCGTGTGCAATGCGCCGAGTGGGGCCGTTTTGGCATACGCGTCAACAGCGTCAACCCCACCGTGACCTTGACGCCGATGGCGGCCATGGCCTGGTCCGACCCGGCCAAGCGTGACCCGGCGCTGGCTGCGATTCCGTTGGGGCGTTTTGCGCAACCGGCGGAGGTAGCGTTGCCGGTGCTGTTCCTGCTCAGTGACGCGGCAAGCATGATCAGTGGCGTCAGCCTGCCGGTAGACGGCGGCTACACCAGCCGTTAGCCGTTTTCCAACTGCCCGGCGATCACCACTTTGTCCCGTGGTTTATGTGGGTCTTGCAGGCGGTCGAGCAGCAGGCGCACCGCACTGCTGCCGGCCAGGGACGCGTCATGGGCCACGCAGGCGATGGGCACGCCAAAGATATCGGCGAAGGGCAGGCGGTCGATGCCGCAGATGGTCAGGCTGTCATGGGCGATGTTGTGCATGCGCAACGCGCGCAGGGCGCCCAGGGTAATCAGCTGGTTGAAACCCATGATCGCATCCGGCGCCGAGTGTGCGGCCAGGTAGTCGAGGGTATGCAGGTAAGCTGGCATCAGCGTGTAGTCGCCCGCTTGCACCTCGACCTGAATATCGGGGTGCTTGGCCAGCACTTCACGCAGGCCCTTGAGGCGCTCCACGCTGATGCGCGAATGCTCGGGGCCGGTCAGCACCAGCAGGCGCTTGAGGTTGGGCGTTTGGCGTAACAGGTAGTGCGCGGCTTGCAGGCCGCTGTGGTAGTTGTCGAGCACCACACGGCTGAACGGGCTGTCGTGGATCGTGCGATCAAGCAACACCACCGGGGTCTTGCCGTTGCCCAGGCGTTCGAGGTAGTCAGGTTGGTAGCTGGGCTCGTCGGAGACCGGCGAGAGGATGATCCCCGCCACGCGATACCCCAGCAGGGTATCCACCGCCTTGCTTTCCAATTCCTCCAGCTCATCGGTGTCCACCAGCATGATGGTGTAGCCGTGCTTTTTGGCCTCGCGGGAAATCGCCTTGATCATCTCGCTGTAGAACGGGTTGTCTACCGAAGCGGTAATCACCCCGATGATCAGGCTTTCACTGCGCTTGAGCCCACGGGCGAAGGCGTTGGGCACGTAGTCCAGCTCGCGTGCCACTTCCAGAATGCGCGCCAGGGTGGCGGGTTTGACCAGGTCGGGTTTGCTCAATGCCCGGGACACCGTAATGGTGGTCATGCCGACCCGTTTGGCAATGTCGCTGATGGTGACGGACTTTTTCTTGTTCATCGGTAAGGCTGCGAGAGGAAACACCAGCAGGCTAGCATGTGCGCAAGCGTAGAGTGATTCAAATCAGCGGGTTCCAGCGTTGCGACCAGTCGCCTTCGCCTTTCACCACCGTGCGTAGCAGCTCCAAAGCCTGTTGCAACACCGCCGAATCCCGCGCCCGCGAATACACCAGGTAGGTCGGGAAGCTGAATTCCGGCGCCTTGGGCACGCGCTGCATCACGCCGCTGTCCAGGTAGCTCTGCACCACCCGTGTGCGGAAGTAGCCCGCCCCGCCGTTTTCCAGAATGTATTGCAACGCCAGCGGCCCCAGGTTGAAACTCACCGCAGCACGTGCACGGTCGGGCAGGGCGGCGTCGTGCTGCTGGCGAAAACCCTGGCCCCAGTCGATATACACGTAAGGCTCGGGTTTGCTCGCCAGTTGCACCAGAATCAGCTTTTCTTCCAGCACCTGCTCCACCTGCAAGCCCGGCCAGTATTGCGGCTGGAACACCAGGGCGGCGTCGAGCACGCCCAGCTCCAACTGACGCAGCAGGTACTCACCTTCACGCACCTCGGTGCGCAGCGCGTGGCCTGGTATGTGCGCGCGCAGCGCCTTGGCCCAGCCGAGCATCAACGGGTTGCACAGGCTGACTTCACCGCCGATATGCAGCACGTTGCGATAGCCGTCTGGCAATGGCAGGTCGCGGCGCGCCGCTTCCCAGGTTTGCAGCAACTGGTTGGCATACACCACGAAGGCCTCGCCGTCGGCGGTCAGCCGCGCACCGGCGCGGTTGCGCACGAACAGTGTGCAGCCCAGTTGGTTCTCCAGGTTTTTTACCCGGGCGGTGATGGCGGTCTGGGTGACGTGCAGTTTCTCGGCCGCTGCGGCCAGGCTGCCGCAGCGGGTGATTTCGAGGAAGGTGCGTGCCAGTTCGATGTCCATGAAGCCCCCGAGGATGAATGGGGGGCATTGTAAAGGAATGCGGTCAAACCTGTGGGAGCTGGCTTGCCTGCGATAGCGGCCTTTCAGCCGACGCTTCTCTACCTGGCACCCCGCAATCAAACTGTGGGAGCGGGCTTGCTCGCGAAGACGGCCTGGCAGTCAACACAGTTGGGTTGTGTACATATCCATTGCTGCGGTAACGGCCACCTAGGGTTCCGCCTGACGGCGGGTCACTTTGGAAAAGAGCCCCAAAGTAACCAAAGGGCTCTTGCCCCACCACTCGGCACCTCGCCTAGGCTCGGTGTGCCCGTAATCCGCCAGTGATTTGGGGGGCCGCCGCCACGCGCCATCCATGGCGCGGGGCGGCTAAACCGGCATCCCTGCCGGTTTACCCCCCAAATCCCTGTCGAATTCCGGCCAGCGTGGTTTGACGGGGCGCCTGAGATCAAGATCAAAAGCAGATCAAGAGCGGCTCGCTTCGCATCGTGGTTACCGTTGGCTGCTACAACCCACAAAATTGTGTAGACGCTGCGACGGCGGTGTGTCAGAGGCCAATGTGCTGACTGAACCCGCGCCATCGCAGGCAAGCCAGCTCCCACAGTAGAGGGGTATTTCAGGTCGGGCTTCTCGGTGTATGCAAGTGTTCTGTGGGGAATGCTTTGGCATACGCGTGACACACCCTCAACACCTGCTCATCGGCAAACCGCGCGCCCACCACATGCAGGCCCACCGGCAAGCCATCCGCCGCCAACCCGCACGGCACTGACGCCGCCGGTTGCTGGGTGAGGTTGAACGGGTAGGTGAACGGCGTCCATTGCATCCACTCAGTCATTCCCGATCCCGGCGGTACGTTGTGCCCGGCTTCGAACGCGGTGATCGGCATCATCGGCGACACCAGCACATCGTAATGCTCATGGAAGGCTGCCATCCGTGCGACCAGCGCCGCTCGGGCTTCCAGGGCCGTGTTGAAATCATTCAGGCTCAAGCGTTCGCCCCGCTGTGCAATACGCAGCAACCCGGGGTCGAGCTGTTGCTTTTGCGCCTCGCTCATTGTGCCGGTCAGGCGTGCGGCGCCGGCAGCCCATAGGGTGCTGAACACCTCCAGTGGGTCGCTGAAGCCAGGGTCGATCTGTTCGACATGGGCGCCCAATTGCACCAGGCCCTGCACAGCTTGATCCACCACCTGGGCGACCTGCGGGTCGACCTTCGCATAGCCGAACGTGGAGCTGTAGGCGACACGCAAACCCTTCAAATCTGCACCTGGGACGAGCCAGGGCGTGGTTCGCGGCGCGCCGATTAGGCCGTCCCGCGCATCTGGCTGCGCCACGGTTTGCAGCATCAGCACGCTGTCTTCCACGGTGCGCGTCATCGGCCCCAGGTGCGACAGGATCGTCATAGAGCTGGCCGGCCATTGCGGCACATAGCCGAAGGTTGGCTTGATCCCGAAGGTGCCGGTAAACGCACAGGGAATGCGGATCGAGCCGCCGGCGTCGCTGCCCTGGTGCAGCACGCCGAGGTTCAACGCCGCCGCCGCACCGGCACCCCCAGACGAACCGCCGGCTGTGGTGCGCGTGTCCCACGGGTTGCGGGTGATGCCGTACAGGGGGTTGTCGGTCACGCCTTTCCAGCCGAATTCCGGGGTGGTGGTCTTGCCCAGTAGCACCGCGCCGGCCTTGCGCATGAAGGCCGAGAAGGGCGCGTCTACGTCCCATGGGCCCTCGGCGGATGAGGTGCGCGAGCCTTTGCGCGTGGGCATGCCGACCGTCAGCGTCAGGTCTTTGATCGATGCCGGCACGCCATCCAGCGCGCCGCAGGGTTCACCTTTCAACCAGCGTTGTTCCGACGCCCGCGCCGCGTCCAGTGCGCCTTGCGGGTCGACATGGCAGTAGGCATTCACCACCGGGTTATAGCGCTCGATGCGCAGCAGCGCATCTTCGGTGACCTCCACGGGGGACAAGCTTTTGTCGCGAAAATGCTGCAACAGTTGCACCGCTGTCAGTTGGCCAATCTCACTCATGCCAGATCCCCCTGGGCCGCGTTCACCATGGCGCGCAGCAACACCGCGCAGCCTGCGGCCAGATCATCCGGCGCGGCGTTTTCGATTTCGTTATGGCTGATGCCGCCTTCGCACGGCACAAAGATCATCCCGGCCGGGCCCAGTTCAGCGACGAAAATCGCGTCATGCCCGGCGCCGCTGACAATGTCCATATGGCTCAAGCCCAATGCCTTGGCACCTTCACGCACGGCGTTGACACAGGCCGGGTGGAAGTCCAGCGGCGGGAAGTCGGCGGTGGGGGTCAGTTCAAACGTCAAGCCGTGGCGGGCGGCCGAGTCTTTGATCACTGCGCGCACTTCATCGACCATGGCTTGCAGCTTGTCGGCGTGCAGGTGGCGCAGGTCTATGGTCATGTGCACCTGGCCGGGGATCACGTTGCGCGAGCCAGGATGCAGGTTCAGGCAGCCGACGGTGCCACAGGCGTGAGGCTGATGCTGATGGGCGATTCGGTTGACCGCACTGACCACCTCGGCAGCGCCCACCAGGGCGTCCTTGCGCAGGTGCATGGGCGTAGGGCCCGCATGCGCCTCCACGCCGGTGAGGGTCAGGTCGAACCACTTCTGGCCCAGGCAGCCCATCACCACGCCCAGGGTAATGGCCTGGTCTTCCAGTACCGGGCCTTGCTCGATATGCGCTTCGAAATACGCCCCCACCGGGTGGCCCAGCACCGCACGCGAACCGGCATAGCCGATGCGCTGCAGTTCGGCGCCCACCGATAGGCCTTGGTCGTCGCGCTTGTCGAGGGTCTCCTGCAAGTCGAACTTCCCGGCAAATACCCCGGAGCCCATCATGCACGGCGGGAAGCGTGAGCCTTCTTCGTTGGTCCACACCACCACTTCGAGGGGCGCCTGGGTTTCGATCTGCAAGTCATTGAGTGTACGGATCACTTCCAGCCCGGCCATCACGCCGTAGCAGCCGTCGAACTTGCCGCCGGTGGGCTGGGTATCGATATGGCTGCCGGTCATGACCGGGGGCAGGGCAGGGTTGCGTCCAGGGCGGCGGGCAAAAATATTGCCGATGGCATCCACGCTGACGCTGCACCCCGCGGCTTCGCACCACTGCACGAACAGGTCGCGGGCCTGCCGGTCAAGGTCAGTGAGGGCAAGGCGACACACGCCGCCCTTGGCCGTGGCGCCGAGTTGGGCCAGGTCCATCAGCGACTGCCACAAACGGTCGCGGTTGATCAGCGGGGCATTGCTCTGGAGCGGTTGCGCAAGACTGTTCATCAGGATTCTCCACTCAGGCACTCAAGGCCAGGTAACGGTTTTTGATGCTCGGGTCGGCGCGGAAGTCAGCGGCGCTGCCTTCGTACACCACACGGCCCTGTTCGAGCACGTAATGGCGGTCGGCGAGCTTGTCGCAGACCATCAGGTTTTGTTCCACCAGCAACACCGGCAGGCCCTCGTCCTTGACCTTGCGCAGGATCTTCACCAGTTCGTCGACGATCACCGGGGCCAGGCCTTCAGTGGGTTCATCGAGGATCAGCAGCTTGGGGTCGTTAAGCAGGGCGCGGGCGATGGCAAGCATCTGCTGTTCGCCGCCGGACAACGCGTGGCCGGCGTTTTTGCGCCGCTCCTTGAGACGCGGGAACATCGCGTACACGTCTTCCAGTTGCCAGCGGCTGTGTTTGCGGGCGGCGATGCGCAGGTTTTCCTCTACCGTCAGCAGGCGGAAAATCCCGCGGTTTTCCGGCACCAGCGCCAAGCCCTGGCGCGCAATTTCGAAGATCTTCTGCCCCACCAAGGCCTGGCCGTTGAAGTGGATCTGGCCCTGGCGCGGGCAGATGATGCCGAGGATGCTGCGCAGGGTGGTGGTCTTGCCGGCACCGTTACGGCCCAGCAGGGTCACCAGTTCGCCGGGGTTGACGCTCAGCGACACGCCCTCCAGCACATGGCTTTTGTCGTAGTAGGAATGGATATTCTCGACGATCAGCATCAGGCAGCCTCCCCAAGATAGGCAATGCGCACACGTTCATCGGCACGCACGAACGCCGGCGTGCCTTCCACCAGGATCTGCCCATGGCTCATCACCGTGATGCGTTGGCTGATGGACATGACGATGCTCATGTTGTGTTCGATCAGCAGCACCGTATGGTCGCGGCCAAGGTCGCTGATCAGTTGGGTCATGATCGGGATATCGTCGATGCCCATGCCCGAGGTCGGCTCGTCGAGCATCAACAGTTTGGGTTTGGAGCAGATCGACATGCCCACCTCCAACACCCGTTGCTGGCCGTGTGACAATTCACCGGCCAGGGTGTCGGCGCGGGCCGTGAGTTGCAGGCGTTCCAGCACTTGGTCGGCCATCTCCAGGTGTTCGCGCTTGCTGTCTACCCGACGCCAGAAATTCAAGGCGCGCACGCCGTCGCGGCCTTGGGCGGCCAGGCGCAGGTTCTCGCGCACGCTGAGGTTCTGGAACAGGCTGGTGAGTTGGAACGAGCGCGCCATGCCCAGGCCGACGCGGCCGTGGGCGGGCTTGCGTATCAGGTTCTTGCCGTCGAAATGGATCGCCCCGGCGGTGGCCTGGCGTTCACCCGTGAGGCAGTGGAACAGGCTGGTCTTGCCCGCGCCGTTAGGGCCGATGATGGTGTGAATGGTGCCGGCTTCAACCTTGAGGTTGACGCCATTGACCGCATGGAACGCGCCGTAGGCCAGCTCCAGGTTTTGGGTTTCCAGCAAGATACTCATAGCCCGTCCTCCTTGGCGACGACCGCGGGTTTGCGCGTGCCGCGCAGCTTTTCGAACAGCGACGCCAAGCCGCCCCACAACCCGCCGCGCATGAAGATCACCACCAGGATCAGGATCACCCCCAGCAGCATCAGCCAGCGCGGCCACAGGTCGGAGAGGAAATCCCCCAGCAGCACGATGGAGCCGGCGCCCAGCAGTGAGCCGAACAGCGAGCCGGTGCCGCCGACGATGGTCATGATCAGGATGTTCTCGGACATCGCCAGGTCGATATTCGACAGCGGCACAAAGTGCAGCAGCATGGCGTACAGCGCCCCGGCAATCCCGGTGACCGCGCCGGACAGCACGAACACCAGGATCTTGAAGTGCCGCGTGTCGTAGCCGATGGCCGAGGCGCGGGTTTCATTTTCGCGGATCGCCATCAGCGTGCTGCCAAACGGTGAGGCGATCACCCGGCGTGCGCCGATGAAGATCAGCAGGAACAGCACCGCGACGAAACCATAAAAGGCGCGGGCATCGGCCAGGGACAGCAGCACGGTGTCTCCCACACGGATTTCCGGGCGCGGCACGCTGAGCAGGCCGTTGTCGCCACCGGTCCAGTCGCTCAGGGTGTAGGCAACAAAGTAGGCCATCTGGCTGAACGCCAACGTGAGCATCACGAAGTAAATGCCCGTGCGCCGAATCGCCAGGGCGCCCACCAGCAAGGCCAGCACGCCACCGGCCAGCGCTGCGCCCAGCAACGCCATGAACAGGCCCAGTTGCAGGTGGATCATCAACAGCGCCGCGCAATAAGCACCGGCACCAAAGAAGATGCCTTGGCCGAAGGACAGCAGCCCGGTATAGCCCAGCAGCAGGTTGCAGGCCAGGGCGGCCATGGCAAAGATCAGGATCTCGGTGGCCAGGGTCGCCGAGGGCAGCACCAACGGCAGGCCGATCAGCACGGCCAGCACCCACAGCAACATGGCTCTGGATTGGGTCTTGGCAAACGGCAGGGGGTTTTTCTCGCTCATGTCAGGCTCTCCCGAACAGGCCGTAAGGGCGTACCAGAATCACCACGGCCATGGCGCCGTAGATCATCAGGCTCGCACCCTGGGGCCAGAGTGTGGTCATCAGGCTTTGCACCACGCCCACCAGCAAACCGCCGACCAGCGCACCGCTGAACGAGCCCATGCCGCCGATCACCACCACCACGAAGGCGATGCCGAGAATCTCCGGGCCGACGAAGGGCTGGGCGCCGCGCAAGGGCGCGAACAACACCCCGGCGACACCGGCCAGGGCAACGCCGAGGGCGAAGGTCATGGAGAACAAACGGAAAATATTGGTGCCCAGCAGCGACACGGTTTCGGTGCTTTCACTGCCGGCGCGCACCAGGGCACCGAAGCGCGTGCGTTCCAGCAGCAGCCACAGGCCCAGGCCCACCAGCCCGGAAAACACGATGAGGAACAGGCGGTAGTAGGGGTAGACGAAATCACCCACCACCAGCACGCCGCGCAACAACTCTGGCACGGCGACGCTTTTGCCCACCGGCCCCCAGATCATCACGCTGGCTTCCTGGATGATCAGGGCGATCCCCAAGGTCACCAGAATCTGGAACATGTGCGGCAAGTGGTAGATGCGCTGGATCAGCAAGCGCTCGATCACCCAGGCCAACGCAGCCACCACCAGCGGCGCGATCAGCAGCGCCAGCCAGAAGTTGCCGGTAAGGCTCACCGCCGTGTAGCAAATGTAGGCGCCGAGCAGGAAGAACGCGCCGTGGGCGAAGTTGACGAAGTTGAGCAAGCCGAAAATGATCGTCAGCCCCACCGCGATCAGGAAGTAGATCATCCCCAATCCGAGGCCGTTGAGAATCTGGAACAGGTACAGATTAAGCATGCAGGCACCCTCCGCAGGCGGCCGCTTGCGCGGCCCTGCGCGACAAAGTTAAACGGTCAGCCGAGCGTGCAGCCCGTCGCCTCGACCGCAGGGAACGACTGGCCAGCGCTGAGCACCTTGGCCAGGTCGTCCTTGTCGGCCATGTCGCCGCTGGCCTTGCCGATCAACAGGTAGTAATCCTTGATCACCTGGTGGTCGCCGGCGCGGATCGACTCCTTGCCGGTCGGGCCTTCGTAGCTCAAGCCTTGCATGGCCTTGGCCACGGTCGGGCCGTCGAAGCTGCCGGTGGCGATGATGGTGTCGAGCATGACTTTGGTGCTGATGTAGTCGGCGGCCAGCGGGTAGGTGGGGTTGATGCCATAGGTAGCCTGGGTGAGCTTGACCAGTTCACGGTTGAGCGGGGTGTCGACCTGGTGCCAATACTGCGCGCCGAGGTACACGCCTTCGAGCACATCGCTGCCCAGTTCCTGGAACTGATCCAGGCCCGCAGACCACACCAGCAAGACCTTCATGCGCTCCTTGATGCCAAAGTTCACGGCCTGGCGCAGGGTGTTGGACGATTGGCTGCCAAAGTTGAGCAGCACCAGCACATCGGGCTTGGTGGAAATGGCGTTGGTCAGATAGCCGGAGAATTCCTGTTCCTGCAGTGAGTGGTAGCTGTTGCCCACGTGTTCCAGGCCGTGCTCCTTGAGCACGTTCTTGGCACCTTCGAGCAAGGCTTCGCCGAACACGTATTGCGGGGTGATGGTGTACCAGCGCTTGGCGTCCGGCAGCAACTTGATCAGCGGCACCATGGTTTCGCGGATCGCGCCGTAGGTGGGCACTGACCAGCGGAAGGTCGCCTTGTTGCAGTCCTTGCCTGTGACTTCATCGGCGCCCACCGGGGTCATGAACACACCGCTGGTCTTGTCCACTTCCTTGGCCACTGCCAGGGCGGAAGACGACAGCGTGCAGCCCTGGAAGAACCGCGCGCCGTCCTGCGCGATGGCCTCCTGCACCTTGCGCACCGCCTTGCCGGCGTTGCCTTCGGTGTCGATGACTTTGTAGTTCAGCGGGCGGCCGAGCAATTGGGGGTGTTGTTGCACCGCCAGGCGCGAACCCATGTCGGCAAATTTGCCATAGCTGGCAAAGGCGCCAGACATGGACTTGAGGCCGTAAAAGGTAAAAGGCTCGGCGGCGAATGCCGAACGCACGCTCAGCGGAAGGCTGAGGGCGGCGGCTGCGGTGAGGCTGGCTTTCAATAACGTACGACGCTGCATGGGGTGACTCCCTGGTTTAGTTATTGGCAGGAGCGGCAAGGGCGATACGGTGGAGCAAGGGCCTGTGGGCAGGCTTGTTATTGGATGTGGGAGCTGGCTTGCCTGCGATGCAGGCGCCTCGGTGTTACAGGGGGGACCGAGTCGATGCCATCGCAGGCAAGCCAGCTCCCACATTGATCGGGTTTCCACATTGGATTGTCGGGTGTTTAAGAGTGGTCGAACTCCAATAGGAAGTGCGGGCTTACCTGGCCTTCCAGTGCGGTCATATGGTGTTCGGCATCGCACATGTGTTCATGCATCAAGCTGCGCACTGCGCTTTCATCCCCGGCGCGAAAGGCGATCAGCAGTTGCTTGTGATAGTCGAGGTTGGCCGCGTCGAACTGCTTGCGCTTGGGCTTGTAGGCCTTTTTCAGCACCACCAGATCGCGCAGCAAGTCATTGAGAAACTGCGCCATGAAACTCAGCAGCGGGTTGGGGCAGGCCCGGGCCAGCAGGTTGTGAAACTCCAGTTCCGCCAGGCGCTGTTCGCGCTGGCCGGCTTCGCTGTCTTCGGGGGCGCTGCAAAAATCCACATTGGCTTGCAGGGCGATGTAATCGTCTTCGCTCAAACGCCCGAGCACCGACACTGCCAGTTCCACTTCGATGACCTTGCGCAGTTGGTAGACCTGCTCGCCGTCCAGGTGCTGGAAGTGCAGGTAATTGCGCAAGGCGCGGCTGGCCGGCTCAGTGCCGGCCTGGTTCAAGTACGCCCCGCCGCTGGGGCCGGTGCGTGTGCTCACCAGGCCTTCGACCTCCAGCGCCTTGAGCGCTTCGCGCGCCGAGCCCTTGGAGCACTGGAAGCTTTCCATCAGCTCGCGTTCGGTGGGCAGGCGGTCGCCGGGCTTCAAGGCGTCGGTGACGATCGAGCGCTTGACCGACTCGACAATCACATCGGACAGCTTCTGGCGTTTGCGGCGTAGCGGTCGACTCAGCATGGCGGTGATTTATCGTATTAATGCGGATAAATAGCACTTAATAACGATTGGGCAGGTGCGTCAACGCACGGGGTCGTTTTCGGTGAATAGGGGTCGTAAATGCGCAGGTCATTCCCAGGCGCCCAAGTCCAGGCAGCGTGCGGACGAAGGCGGCTGCTTGCCATAGACCAAAAAATCCCCCAGCCAGCGGTTCACACAGCCGTCAGCGCCTGCGTGTGCCGACTCCTTGAGCAAGAGCTGTTCGACACCGGTGGCGAGTGGTTCGCCAGGCTCGGTATTGATCAGCACCATGCGCCCGACGCGTTCGGGAAACAGCGTGCCATAGCGGCTGCCCAGGCGGGTGGCCGCGGCGTTGCCCAGGTAGTTGAGGCGTGCCTCGCCCAGTTGCCCGCGCACGAACTCCATGTCCTGCGCGGCCTGTTCCACGCCATTGCCTTGGCGCAGGTCGCGGGTGCTCAGCTCGATCACGTCATAACGGTCGACCAGGGTGCGATAGGCCTGGGTGGCAAGCGACTCCCAGCGACTGGCCAGGTGAAGGACGAACGGTGCGCCTTTGGCCTGTTGGGGGTCGCCGACCTGGATGAACACCACACCTTCACGGTTGAGCGGCTGCCGTGCGCCTACCCGTGTCACGCTCAGGCGTATGCGGCCGCGCTGGGGGGCGGCATGGTCGCGGGGCACGCTGACCAGGCCGCATTGGGTGCGGCCAACCACTTCCGGGTCCAGGCGCGCTGTTGCAGTGAGGGGGCAGTCCAGCAGCCAGTCGATCGCGGTAGGCGCGATCAAGGGCTCGGCCAGCGCCAGCTGTGTGATCAGCCAGCCGCCAACGCAGGCCAGGCCTTTTACAACAACGCTGGGTTTCATCATGAGGTCCCGGGCATCCGTGTGATAACGGCTTTTTTACCAAGGACCTTGGGGTAGAAAATGTAAGGTGAAGAAACAGCTCGTGTATGAAATATGAGTTTCGTTTATCAGATATCGGTGTTCCAGCCACCGCCTAACGCCTTGTACAGGGCGATGCTGGCTTGCAGGCGCGACAGGCGCAGCAGCACGTTCTGGTCCTGGGCGTCGTACAGGGTGCGTTGGGTTTCCAATACCGTGAGCAGGTCTTCGGCGCCGGCTTCATAGCGGCTTTGGGCAATCTGGAAGGCGGTCTGCGCCTGTTGCAGCTCTTCGGTTTGCCACTGGCGTTGCTGGTCCAGGCGGGTGATGCTGCTGAGGGCTTTTTCCACATCGGCAAAGCCGTTGATGATCGCCCCGCGGTAGGTTTGCAGCAGTTCATCCTGGCGTGCCCGAGCCTTGTCGCGCTCGGCGCTCAGCCGGCCATTGTTGAAGATCGGCGCCATCAGGCCCGAGGTCAGGGTGTAGAAGGGGCTGCGCAGGATCTCTTCGGCCTTGGATGCGCCCGAGCCGAGCGTTGCACCCAACGTCACCGTCGGCAGCATGGCCGCACGGGCCACCGTGACGTCGGCACTGGCTGCCGCCAACTGGGCCTCGGCCTGTGCGAGATCGGGGCGGCGGCTCAATAACTGGCTGGGCACGCCGGGCCCGATCCTTGGCCAGCTCAGTGCCTGGAAGGGTTCTGTGCCCAACTCCAGAGCCTGCACGGGCTGGCCGAGCAAGGCGGCGAGGGTGATCTGCGATTCTTCGGCCGATTGCTGGATCAGTGGCAGTTGCCGTTGCTGACCGGCCACCAGGCTTTTCTGTTGCGCCAATTCCAGGGCCGTGGCGGAACCTGCGTCGAAGCGGGTCTGTACCAGGTTCAGTACATTGCGTGCATTCGCCAGGTTGAGCTCGGCAATCTGCAGGCGCTGGCGTGCGGCCAGGGTTTGCGCGTAGCGGTCGGCGACGTTGCTGAGCAGGGTCAGCTCCACGTTGGCCTGATCGAACTCACTGGCCTGCAGGCTGTGCACGGCGCTGTCGCGGGCAGCGGCGCGGCCACCCCAGAAGTCGATTTCGTAGCTGGCCGTGAGGTTGGCGTCATAGTTGGTGACGGTCCTGTTGCTCTCGGTGGCGTCCAGCTCCGAGTTGCCGCTGCCGCGCAACAGCCGTTGACGGCTGGCGCCGAGGTTGAACTTCAGCTCCGGCAACAACGGTGCGCCGGCAATTACCGCCGTGGCCTGAGCCTGGCGGACACGCGCCATGGCTGCCGCCACGTCGAAGCTGTCACGGCGGGCCTGGTCGATCAGGCGGTTCAACGCCGGGCTACCAAACTGCGTCCACCAGCGTTGGTTGGTGGCTTGGTTTACCTCGTGCTCGGCATAGTGCCAAGCGGCGGGCGCGGCGATGCCGCTGTCGATGGCGGGCGGGTTAGCGCCACAGGCCGCGAGCAACAGGCACACACTGAGCGCTGACAGTTGTGGAGTGAGAGATCGTTTATTCACTGGTCAATGCCTTAACCGGATCGAGCCGGGCAGCTTTACGGGCCGGCATAAAGCCGAATACGACGCCGGTAACCAGTGCACAGCCAAACGCACCGAGCACCGCCACCAGGGAAAACTGCACCGCCACTTCAGCCAGTACCAGCACGCCGCCTACCAGCAAGGCCAGGGCAATACCGAACAGACCACCGACCACCGAGAGCATCACCGCCTCGGTGAGGAACTGGCGCAGGATGTCGCGCTGGCGTGCCCCCGTGGCCATGCGGATGCCGATTTCACGGGTGCGTTCGCGCACGGTCATCAACATGATATTCATCACGCCGATGCCGCCCACCAACAGCGAAATCGCCGCAATCGAGCCGAGCATCAGCGACAGGGTGTTTTGGGTGCGCGCTTCGGCCTGGATCATTGCGGCATTGTTGGTCAGCTCGTAGTCGCGCTTGCCGTTATGCAACTTCAACATCAACTGGTCGATGGCGCGTTCGGCTTCATGCACCTTGCGCGCATCGGTGGTGGCAATCGCCACGTATTCGGGGTTGTAGCTGCCGAACAGGCGGACACTGGCGGCGCTGTAGGGAATGGCGACACGGTCGTCACTGTCCTTGTTGCCGGAGCTGGAGCCTTTTTCCGCCAGTACGCCGACCACCTGGAAGGGTACGTTCTCGATCAGGATGTACTGGCCGATGGGGTTGGCCACGTCCTTGAACAACTTTTGGCGGATGCGCGCGCCGATCACGGCGACCGTGGCGGCGGCGCGTTCGTCGGCCTCGGTGAAATAGCTGCCCTCGACCACCGGCCAGTTGAAAATCTCCGGGAAGTTGGTGTCGTTGCCCCCCACATAGGCCATGTAGTCGACATTGCCGAAGCGCACACCCGCGTCGGTGCCGTTGACCGGCATGATGCGCTTGACCTGCGGCAGCGTCGCCAGGGCCGCGACGTCGTTGAGGGACACAATCCCCAGCGGCGTACGCGGGTTGGGCGAAGACCCGCTGAGGTAGATGATATTGGAACCGAACGCGCCCATCTGCGCCATGACCTGGCGCTTGCTGCCTTCGCCCACTGCCAGCATCACCACCACCGACGCGACGCCGATGATAATGCCCAGCAGCGTCAGCGCCGTGCGAAAACGGTTGATCCACATCACCCGCCACGCGGCCTGCACCGCGTCCACCAATTCGGCTTTCCAGGCACCATTGTGCTCGGCGCCGTCGGCCAGGCGTTGGCGCAGGTCTATGGCGTGCAAGGCGCCGGCCGCCACGCTGGGTGTGGCCGCACGAGTGTCAGCCGAATCGCTGATGATCTGGCCGTCGCGAATCTCGATGATGCGGTTGGCTCGCGCCGCCACTTCACGGTCGTGGGTAATCAGGATGACCACATGACCCTGGCTCGCCAGTTCGTCGAGCAAGGCCATGACCTCGGCGCCGCTGTGGCTGTCGAGGGCGCCGGTGGGTTCGTCGGCGAGGATGATATGGCCGCCGTTCATCAGGGCGCGGGCGATGGACACCCGTTGCTGCTGCCCACCGGACAACTGGTGCGGCCGATTGCCGGTGCGTTCGGCCAGGCCCAGGCGGGTGAGCAGGGCTTTGGCGCGAGCATGGCGCTCGGTGGCGCTGATGCCGGCATAGATCGCCGGCATCTCGACGTTTTCCTGGGCGGAGCCTGAGGGAATCAAATGGTAGCCCTGGAACACAAAACCGAAGGCTTCGCGGCGTAGCCAGGCCAGTTCGTCGCTGCCCAGGTGGGCGACGTTTTCCCCGGCGAACAGGTAGTCGCCCTCGGTGGGGCGGTCGAGGCAGCCGAGGATGTTCATCAGCGTCGACTTGCCCGAGCCCGACGCGCCGACGATGGCGACGAACTCGCCGGCATGGATCGACAGGTCAATGCCGCGCAACACATCGACCTGTGGGCTGTCGCCGCCGCCGTAGGATTTGCGGATGCCTTTGAGTTCAATCAGGGGCGTGGTCAAGTCAGCCCCCATGGCTGTCAGCCGGGCCGATCAACAGGTGGTCGCCCTCGTTCAGCCCCCCGAGCACTTCGACGCGCAGGCGGTCGCTGATGCCCAGGCGCACTTCACGGTCTTCGATGGCACCGTTTTTGGCCACCACCCGGGCGATTTGCGCTGCGGAGCCGGGCACACCTTGCAAGGCTGCGACCGGCACGGTGAGGGCATCTTTAACTTGGCTTGCGACGAAAAAGACTTGGGTGGTCATCTCGGCCATCAGCGCGTTGTCGGCGTTGTCTACGTCGAGCAGCACCGTGTACAGCACCACTCGGCCAGTGCCGCTCTTGCTGGTACTGCTCGGGCTGCCGTTGCTCTGGGTTTCGTTCAAGGGCTTGGGCGGGATCGGCAGGATCTGGCGCACGGTGCTGGTCCAGCGCCGGCTGCCACCGCTCAGGGTGGTGAAATACGCGCTCATGCCGGGTTTGACATGGCCGATGTCGGCTTCGGAAACTTCCGCCCACACCGTCATGGGCGACAGCTTGGCGATGCGCAGGATCAGCGGGGTTTGCTGTTGCGCGTTGAGGGTCTGGCCGACGCGCGCGTCCACGGCCACCACGGTGCCGGTCATCGGCGCGTAGATGCGTGTGTAGCCCAACTCGGCCTCGTCGCTGCGCAGGCTGGCCTGGGCCTGGCGGATCTGTGCCTGGAACATCTCGACCCGCGCCTGGGTCGCGCGCAGTTCAGCCTTGGCGGTCTGCACGTCTTCTTCGCGGGTGGCGTTGCCGGCACTCAGGCGCTGCTGGCGCTGGTACTTCTGACGGGCCAGTTGGTGCTGGGCTTTCTGCTCCTGCAACTGGGCCTGCAGGTTTTCGATGGCATAGCGGCTGGCGTCGAGCTTGGCTTTTTGCGTGGCGGGGTCGATCTCCACCAGCAATTGGCCTTCCTGGACCCGATCGCCGGCCTCGACGTGGATCTTGCGAATCTGCCCGGAGGCCTGGGCGCCGACGTCCACATAGCGTCGCGGTTGCAGGGTGCCCAGGGCGGTGACGCTGTTTTCGATGTCGGCGCGGGTCACGGTGACGGTGGCCAGGGCGTCGCGGCCCGGCGTCAAGCCCTGCCAGGTGGCAAACGCAACGATGGGAATCAGGCACGCCACCACAAGCAGGGCGCGTCGGGCAGGTCGAGGGCGTTT
This sequence comes from Pseudomonas sp. L13, assembly GCF_009935965.1. NCBI lineage: Bacteria > Pseudomonadati > Pseudomonadota > Gammaproteobacteria > Pseudomonadales > Pseudomonadaceae > Pseudomonas > Pseudomonas sp. L13. The sequence goes on along the minus strand of NZ_QODJ01000035.1, from coordinate 18,853 downwards.
CATCGGTAGCTTCCAGCCAGGAAAGTTCGGGGCGCAGTCGCGCAGAGCTGACAGGTAAACGAGGAAAATGCCCGGGAATTTAGGCTGTTACATAAGTAGTTACAGCTCGGTTGGAGAAAAAATTCGACCGCTGACGAGAGAGTTCTTTAAAAGTAGATGAGAATTACTATAAATTGCACACGCTCAAACTGCCATCATCGGTGATGGCAACACCGCCAATGTTTGCGGGTGCGTCCGGTTAAGGGGATGTGCTCTCGGGTTTTTCGCGAGCAAGCTCGCTCCTACAGGGGGGGGGGCGTCGTTGGTATTAAGGCCGTGGGGTCGGGAGTCATGTTGGAAAACTACTATCGCGAGCTGGTGTGTTTCCTCAACGCCAAGCTGGGCAACCGTCAGGTGGCCGAAGATGTGGTGCATGACGCTTATGTGCGGGTGCTGGAGCGCGTAAGCGACACCCCGATCGAACAACCCCGCGCCTTCCTGTACCGCACCGCCTTGAACCTGGTGATCGACGGCCATCGGCGCAACGCCTTGCGCCAGGCCGAGCCCCTGGAGGTGCTGGACAGCGAAGAGCGCTTCGCCGCCTGTTCCCCCCACGCCAGCCACGACCAGGGCCAGCGCCTGGAGATGCTCGAGCGCGCCTTGGCCGAGTTGCCGGCGGCCTGTCGCGACAGTTTCCTGTTGCGCAAACTCGAAGGCCTGTCCCACCTGCAAATCGCCGAACGCCTGGGCATTTCCCGCAGCCTGGTGGAAAAACACATCGTCAACGCGATGAAGCACTGCCGGGTGCGCATGCGCGAGTGGGAAGCGCACTGATCACTGGTTAGTTAAATTTTATTTCACTGTCCTCGTTTCCTATCAACACACGGCCTGTTGTTCAGGCCATGAAGGTATTCCCGCCCCATCGCCAAGGGGCTTATCCAGAGGACACTGGAATGACACAGGCAATTGCTTCGCCCGCGGTTCATGACCTGATCGGGATCGGTTTCGGCCCTTCGAACCTGGCGCTGGCCATCGCCCTGCAGGAGCGTGAAAAGGCCCAGGGCAAGCTGGACGTGCTGTTTCTCGACAAACAAGCCGACTACCGCTGGCACGGCAATACCCTGGTGACCCAGAGCGAACTGCAGATTTCCTTCCTCAAGGACCTGGTGACCCTGCGCAACCCCACCAGCCCGTACTCCTTCGTCAACTACCTCAAGGCCCACGACCGCCTCGTGGACTTCATCAACCTGGGCACCTTTTATCCCTGCCGCATGGAGTACAACGACTACCTGCGCTGGGTGGCGGGGCAGTTCCAGGCCCAGGCCAACTACGGTGAAGAAGTGCTGGCCATCGAGCCGATCCTGCATCAGCAGCAGGTCGAGGCGTTGCGCGTGATCTCCCGCGATGCCCAGGGCGAGCAGCATGTGCGCACCACCCGTTCGGTGGTGGTCAGCGCCGGTGGCACGCCGCGCGTCCCCGACGCCTTCAAGGCGCTCAACGGCGACAGCCGGGTGTTCCACCATTCCCAGTACCTGGAGCGCATGGCCAACCAGCCGTGCGTAGACGGCAAGCCGATGCGCATCGCCGTGATCGGCGGTGGCCAGAGCGCGGCTGAAGCCTTTATCGACCTCAATGACAGCTTCCCATCGGTGCAGGTCGACATGATCCTGCGCGGCTCGGCGCTCAAGCCGGCCGACGACAGCCCGTTCGTCAACGAAGTGTTCTCACCGGCTTTCACTGACCTGGTGTTCCAGCAAGTCGGTGCCGAGCGTGAGCGTTTGGTCGCCGAATATCAGAACACCAACTACTCGGTGGTGGACCTGGACCTGATCGAGCGCATCTACGGGATTTTCTACCGCCAGAAAGTCTCCGGCATCGCCCGCCAGGCGTTCCGCACTCTGACCGTAGTGGAGAAGGCCACCGCCGGCCCGCTGGGCATCGAATTGGCCCTGCGCAATAGCGCCACTGGTGAAACCAGCCTCAACCATTACGACGCAGTGATCCTGGCCACCGGCTACGAGCGCCAGATGCACCGGGAACTGCTGGCGCCGCTGGAGGCCTACATGGGCGACTTCGAAGTGGCCCGCGACTACCGCATCGTCACCGACGAGCGCTGCAAGGCCGGCATCTACATCCAGGGCTTCAGCCAGGCCAGCCATGGCTTGAGCGATACCTTGCTGTCGGTGCTGCCGATTCGCGCGGATGAGATTGCGGCGTCGTTGTATGCGCTGGACCATCACCGTGGCAAGGCGCGTTCGGTGCAGGACTTGCTCCTCGCAACCGCCAGCTGACCGATCCCCTGTAGGAGCGAGCTTGCTCGCGAAGAACGTCAACGATAACGCGCCTCATCTGAATGAACGCGGCGCTCTTGCCTTCTTCGCGAGCAAGCTCGCTCCTACAGACGGCACTTGTGACAAAGTGTGGCTATTGGTACTGTACAAAAAACCAGTATCGGTAGCCTTCCATGCAGTTGATCGAAAAACTCAGCATCCTCGCCGACGCCGCCAAGTACGACGCGTCCTGCGCCAGCAGTGGCGCGCCCAAGCGCAGTTCCGAGGGCAAGGCGGGGCTGGGTTCCACCAATGGCATGGGCATCTGCCACAGCTACACGCCCGATGGCCGTTGCGTGTCGTTGCTCAAGGTGTTGCTCACCAACTTCTGCCTCTACGACTGCCAATACTGCGTCAATCGCCGCTCCAGCGACGTGCCCCGTGCGCGCTTCAGCCCGGAGGAGGTGGTCACCCTGACCCTGGATTTCTACAAGCGCAATTGCGTTAGCGGGCTGTTCCTCAGTTCCGGCATCATCCGTTCGTCGGACTACACCATGGAGCAACTGGTGCGAGTCGCCAAGCTGCTGCGCGAAGAGCATGACTTTCGCGGTTATATCCACCTCAAGACCATCCCCGATGCCGACCCGGCCCTGATCGCCGAGGCTGGCCGTTATGCCGATCGCCTCAGTGTGAACATCGAACTGCCCACCGACGCCAGCCTGCAAACCCTGGCGCCCGAGAAGCAGATCGGCTCGATCAAGCAGGCCATGCAGACCATCTACACCGGCGAACAGACGGTGCTCAACGAACCCCGCGCGCCACGTTTCGCCCCGGCCGGGCAGAGCACGCAAATGATCGTCGGCGCCGATGACACCGACGACAGCACCATCCTGCACGGTGCCGAGGCGTTGTACGGTAATTTCAAGTTGCGCCGCGTGTATTACTCGGCGTTCAGCCCCATCCCCAACAGCCCGAAAAGCGTGCCTTTAGCCGCGCCGCCGCTGATGCGCGAGCACCGCTTGTACCAGGCCGACTTCCTGCTGCGCAGTTACGGTTTCCGCGCCAATGAGCTGTTCGCCGGCCCCGGCGACCTGGCACTGGATATCGACCCCAAACTGGCCTGGGCCCTGGAGCATCGCGAGGTGTTCCCCCTGGACCTGAACCGCGCCGAGCCCACCCTGATCGCACGTATCCCCGGCATCGGCCTGCGCACCACCCAGCGCCTGGTCGACCTGCGCCGTGAACGCAAGATCCGCTTCGAAGACCTGGCGCGCATGCGCTGCGTATTGGCCAAGGCCAAGCCGTTTTTCATCACCAGCGACTACCACCCGCAACAGGCCGACAGCACCAGTGTGTTGCTGCGTGAACAACTGCGTGATCGCCCGCAGCCGCAACAGATGGGGCTGTGGGGATGATCAGCCTGGAATGCGACAACCTGTTCAGCACCTGGCGCGAACAGGCGCGCTGGCTGCTCAGCCATCAGGTCGACCCCAGCCAGGTCAGCTGGGGCGAGGTGCAGGCGGCGGACCTGTTCGCCACCGATGAACCGATCCCGCCAGGGTTGGGGCCGTTTCAGGCGCGCATACCCAAGGCGCTGTTGCAATTGCTGGAGTCCGCCGCCTGTTATCAAGGTGATCAACGCTGGAGCCTGTTGTATGAAGTGCTGTGGCGGGTCAGCCACGGTGATCGCACGGCCATGCTCGCGGGGGACAAGCTTGGCAGCGAGTTGCAGCGGCGCATCAAGCAAGTCAGCCGGGAGGCTCACCACTTGCACGCGTTTGTGCGCTTCATCGCGCTGCCGGCCGGGGCGGGGCCGGAACTGCCGGAGTACGTGGCCTGGCATGAGCCGGCCCATGACATTCTCAAGAGCGCCAGCGAGCATTTTATCGGGCGCATGGGCCGCCATCGCTGGATGATCGCCACGCCCCTGGACGGGGTGTATTACGACGGTGAACAACTGATTCATCAGCGCCAGTGCCCCGAGGCCTGGCAGCAACTGGCACAGAATGTCGAAGACCCCCACAGCGCCATGTGGCTGACCTACTACAGCCACATCTTCAACCCGGCGCGGTTGAATCCCAAGGTGATGGAAGGGCACTTGCCCAGCCGCTTCTGGAAGAATTTGCCGGAGGGCAAGTTGATCCCGGGGCTGATCAGCGAAGCGCGCACGGGCAAGCAGAAGGATGGGCAGGCGAAGCTGGTGGGGGCCAAGCCAGGTAAAAGAATTGCAAACCCGGTCAATGTGGGAGCTGGCTTGCCTGCGATGGCGGTCGACCCGTCAGATGTGGGGTGACTGTTGCACCGCTATCGCAGGCAAGCCAGCTCCCACATTTGATCTTCGCCGCCTGGGGAGTGGGTATCAGGCCAGTTCAGTGGCAGTGTTCTTGACGACTGCCAACTCCGGATGCGCCACCAGCTTATCAATGTGCAACTCATCATTGTTCAACCAGGTCTCGGTCAGCACCCGGTAATGCTCCATGTCGCGGCAGCGCATGCGCAGGCTGTAGTCGAACGGCCCGCTGATCAACTGGCATTCGAACACCTGCGGGCAGGCTTTCACGCAGGCTTCGAAGGCCTTTTGCGCCGAGCGCCCGCTTTGGTTGGACAAGGCCACCAGCACCAGCAGTGACAGCCCCGGTGAGACCATCTGCACATCGATGATCGCCCCATACCCACGGATCACCCCGCGTCGCTCCAGCTTGCGCACCCGCTCCAGACAGGGCCTGGGGGTAAGGTGCACCAGTGACGAGAGCTTTTCGTAGGTGATACGCCCCTGATGCCTGAGTACGTCGATGATCGCTTCGTCGATGCGATCCAGCGTAGGGGAAGAATGGGGTCCGTTGGCCTTGGTATCCATGAGTTCACTTCAAACGATTGGAAAGAAATTGCTGCAAGCGTTCGCTGGTGGGATGGTCGAGGATCTCGGCGCCGCCGTGTTCTTCGACTCGGCCCTGGTGCAGGAACAGTACTTGGCTGGACACCTGACGGGCAAAGCCCATTTCGTGGGTGACCATCAGCATGGTACGACCTTCCTCGGCCAACGTCTGTATGACTTTAAGCACTTCTCCTACAAGCTCCGGGTCCAGGGCCGAGGTGGGTTCATCAAACAGGATAATCTCCGGCTCCATCGCCAGCGCCCGCGCAATCGCCACGCGCTGCTGCTGGCCACCGGACAGGAACGCCGGGTATTGGTCCGCCACGCGGCTTGGCAGGCCGACCTTGTCCAGGTACAGCCGCGCACGTTTCTCGGCTTCGGCGGCGCTCACGTTCAGCACCCGGCGCGGGGCCATGGTGATGTTTTCCAGCACGGTCATGTGGCTCCACAGGTTGAAGTGCTGGAATACCATGGCCAGGCGCGTGCGCAGGTTTTGCAGTTGCGCCTGGTGCGGCGCGCGGATGCCGGCGCGGCCTGGTTGCATTTCGATGCTGATGCCGTCCAGGGTGATCACCCCGGCGTCAGGCTGTTCCAGAAAGTTGATGCACCGCAGCATCGTGCTTTTGCCCGAGCCGCTGGCGCCGATCAGGCTGATCACGTCGCCCTGGCGTGCATTGAGGGACACGCCCTTGAGCACTTCGTGTTCGCCGTAGCGTTTATGGATACCTTCGACTTGCAGCTTGATGGCCGCCGTGGCGGTTTTGCCGACGGGTACATCCAGCGGATAAGCGGCCAGGGCCTGCGCGGACTGATTCATGGGTTAGCCTCGGGTAGGAACAAGAAAGCGCATCCAGCGACGTTCGGCCAGCCTGAACAGGCCCACCAGTGCAAAGGACAGCAGCATGTAGAGCAGGGCGGCGATGCCGAAGGCCTGGAAGGTCAGGAACGTCTCGGCATTCGCATCGCGGGCGACCTTGAGGATGTCGGCGATGGTGGCGGTAAACGCCAGCGAGGTGGCGTGCAGCATCAGGATCATTTCATTGCTGTAGGCCGGCAGGGCGCGACGCAAGGCGGCGGGCACGATCACAAACAGGTTCAGCCTCCAGCCGTGCAGGCCATAGGCGCGTGCCGCTTCGATCTCGCCATGGGGGATGTTACGGATCGCCCCGGCGAAGATTTCCACGGTGTAGGCGCAGGTGTTGAGCACAAACGCCAACAGCGTGCAGTTCAGCGCATTGCGGAAAAACTGATTGAGCAGGGCGTTGTCCTGCACCACCTCCAGGCTGTACAGCCCGGTGTAGCAAATCAGCAGTTGGATATACAGCGGCGTGCCACGGAACAGGTAGGTGTAGACCTCCACCGGCCAGCGCAGCCAGAAGTGCTCTGACACGCGTGCCAGCGCCAGAGGGATCGACAGGCCAAAGCCGAGCACCACCGAGATAATGAACAGCCACAAGGTCATGGCGACACCGGACACGCCGCTGCCATCGCTGAACAGGTAGGCCAGGCCGTATTGCTGGAACAGTTCGATCATCGCGCCATCCCCTTGATGCCCAGGTTATAGCGCCGTTCCAGGCGCTTGAAGATGCGGTTGGAGAGGGTGGTAATCACCAGGTACACCAGGCCCGCGAGGATCAGGAAGTACAGCGGCTCACTCGTGGACTTGCCGGCGTTCTGCGCGGCCTTGACCAGGTCTGACAGGCCGATGATCGACACCAGCGCCGTGGACTTGAGCAGCACCAGCCAGTTATTGCCCAGGCCCGGCAGGGCAAAGCGCATCAGTTGCGGGAACAGCACCAGGTGAAAGCGCTGCCAGCGGCTCAGGCCGTAGGCGGTGGCGGCTTCCAGTTGGCCCGCCGGCACACTGAGGATCGCGCCCCGGAAGTTTTCGGTGAAATACGCGCCGTAGATAAAGCCCAGGGTGATCACCCCGGCGGTAAACGGGTCGATTTCAACGTAGTCCCAGCCGAACGCTTCGGTCAGGTCGTTGAGCCACAGTTGCAGGCTGTAGAAGATCAGCAGGATCAGCACGAGGTCCGGCACGCTGCGGATCAACGTGGTGTAGAGCGTGGCCGGCACGCGCAGCCATTTGGCGCTGGAGAGTTTGGCGCCCGCGGCGACCAGGCCCAGGGTAAGGCTCAGCGCCAGGGCGAGGAACGCCAGCTTGAGCGTCATCCAGGCACCCTGGGCCAGCATCGGGCCGTAGCCTTGCAGGTTGAGGAGGTCGTTCATGGAAAGGAGATCTCTTTATTTTGTAGGAGCGAGCTTGCTCGCGAAAAACTCAAGGGCGCCGCGTTCATGCTGGCTTAGCGCGTTATCGTTGACGATTTTCGCGAGCAAGCTCGCTCCTACAGGGGGCTGGCGCGGGGATTACTCGTTGTAGATGTCCTGATCGCCAAAGTATTTCTTCTGGATCTGGGCGTAGGTGCCATCGGCCTGGACGGCGGCGATGCCCTTGTTGATCAGCTCACGCAATGCCTGGTCGTTCTTGCGCAGGCCCATGGCGATGTCCAGGGGCAGGGTCGGGTCCTTGAAGGCCGGGCCGGTCTTGAAGTCGGCGCCCTCGGGTTTGGACAGGAAGTTGAGCTGGGCTTCGAGCTTGTCCGTGAGGGTGGCGTCGAGGCGGCCATTTTGCAGGTCGGCGTAGTTCTGTTCCTGGGACTGGTACGCCTTGATCTGTGCACCGAGCTTGGCCAGGTGCGCGCGGGCATAGGCTTCCTGCAACGAGCCTTGCAGCACGCCAACTTGCTTGCCGTTCAGCGATTCGGGGGTATCACCGAAGGTGGCGTTTTTGCGGGTGATCACCGAGGTGGGGCTGAGGAACAGGCGGTCGGTGAAATCGATGACTTTCTCGCGGGCCGGGGTCACGGCCATGGAAGACATGATCGCGTCGAACTTGCGCGCACGCAGGGCCGGGATCATGCCGTCGAATTCGTTGTGCACCCAGGTGCATTTCACTTCGAGCTTGGCGCAGATAGCGTTGCCCAGTTCGATATCGAAACCTTGCAGGCTGCCGTCGGCGGCGACGGATTCGAAGGGCGGGTATTCGGGGAACACGCCAAACCGGATTTCTTTCCAGTCCTGGGCGTGGGCAGCAGTGGCACACAGTGGCAACAGCAACGCAGCGAAGAGTGATCGCAGAGGAGTCATGTGTCGGTCCCTATATTTTGTAATTGATGTCAGGGGCAGTGAATAACTGGGAGCAGAGAATGCTTCATGATGGTGCGTTTTTTGTGTCGTTTACCCCCTGCGCAAAGCGCAAATTGCGCTGTTAAAACAAGCAATGCAGCGGAATCGGCTGTGGCACCGGCAAAATCGGCTTTTAACCCACCAGAATCTGGCCTGCCCTGGGCGCAAAGCGGCAGGCCAGAGCGGTTTCAGGCGCGCTTTTTGTGCTGTACAACCGGTTGTTGGGCCAGGCGCGCGAACAGGTCTTTCGGGTCGGCCAGGTCTGGTACCAGTTCCAGCTCGCTGCCCACATCCAATGCCTTGGCCACGTCCAATACGTAGCGCAGGGCCGAATAGTCTTCGATGGCAAAGCCCACTGAGTCGAACAGGGTAATCTGGCGGTCATTCTCGCGGCCCGGCTGTTGGCCGTTGATCACTTGCCACAGCTCGGTGACCGGCGAATCTTCCGGCATATGCTGGATTTCGCCTTCGATGCGGCTTTGCGGTTCGTACTCGACGATCACCCGGGCGCGCTCGACGATGCGGCGGTCCAGCTCGGTCTTGCCCGGGCAGTCACCGCCCACGGCATTGAGGTGCATGCCTGGCTCGATCATTTCGTCCGTCAGGATGGTGGCGTAGGCTTTGTCGGCCGTAACGGTGGTGACAATGTCCGCGCCTTTGACCGCCTCGGCGACGCTGGCGGCCAAAATCACCTTGATCGCCGGGAACGCCTTCAGGTTGGTGGCGAGCTTGGCGGTGGCCTGGGGGTCGATGTCGAACAGGCGGATTTCAGTAATGCCGAGCATGGCGTGGAAGGCCAGGGCCTGGAATTCGCTTTGGCATCCATTGCCGATCAGCGCCATGCTGCGGCTGTTGGCGCGGGCCAGGTAGCGGGCGACCAGGGCCGAGGTGGCAGCGGTGCGGATCGCAGTGGTGAGGGTCATTTCTGCCAGCAGCACCGGTTTGCCCGTGTCGACGTCGCCCAAGGCACCGAACGCCATCACGGTGAGCATGCCGGCCAGGGTGTTTTTCGGGTGGCCGTTGACGTACTTGAAGGCGTACAGCGAGGCGTCGGACACCGGCATCAACTCGATCACGCCATCCGGTGAGTGGTTGGCCAGGCGCGCGCATTTCTCGAACTCCTGCCAGCGCAGGTAGTCGGCGCGAATGTAGTCGGCCATCTCGGTGATGCAGGTTTGCAGGCCTTTTTGCGAAACCAGGTAGCTGAGGTCGTTGACGTCGATATAACGGGTCATGGCAAGACTCCTTATTGAAATGAGGGACGGGCCGGCAGATGCACTTCGGCCAGCATGCAGCGGGCACTGCCGCCGCCGATGCGTTCGATGTTGTCGATATTCACCACCACCGGCCGCGTATGGCGCTCCACGTGTAGGCGCTGCGCCGGTTGCAGGGCGCCCCAGGCGCTGGCGGACATCACGAGTAACGGCTGGCCGTCCCGGTCGTGGACCTCCAGCATGTTGCCGGCGAAGGCTTCCAACTGGTCAAAGTCCAAGCTGAGGATGTCCTTGCCGGTGTCACGCAGGGAACGTTCCAGGGCCAGGCGCTCGCTGTCGTCGGGCAGGGCCTGCAGGCACACCACCGCGAGGTCGCGGCCAACGCTCATCATCACGTTGCTGTGGTAGATGGGGGCCTGGTGGCGATCCAACGCGTGGAACACGCAGAGTTGGTAGTCGAGGCGCTCGGCAAACTGGCGCAGCGCCGCGTGGTGGGTACGCCCCGAATGGCAGGCGTAACTGATGCGGTGCTGGCGGTCGAGCACCATGCTGCCGGTGCCTTCCAGGAAGATGTTCTGTTGTTCCAGGTGGCTGAGGTCGATGGTGGCGTTGATCGCAAAGCGTTGCTCCAAGACTTGCAGCACACCCTTGTTGCGCTCCAGTCGGCGGTTCTGGCCTTCCATGGGGTAGAGCACCAGGCTGCCGTCGGCATGGCTGCTCCACCAGTTGTTGGGGAAGATCGAGTCGGGCGTGTGGGGCGCCGGCGTGTCCTGCACCACCAGCACTTCCACACCGTGCTGGCGCAGGGTGTCGACATAACCGTCGAACTCCTCCAACGCTTTGTGCTGTGCACTGAGCGGGTCCAGCGGCGGGCGTTGAAAACGGTTGTTGATCGCGGTGTCCGGGTTGAAGGCAAAGCGCGCCGGGCGGATCATCAGGACGGTGTTGGTGGTTTGCATGGGGGCACGGGTCCGTTGGGGATCTTGTGCCGCTATTGTGTGCGTTGTGGGGAAAGGATCCCGGCTGAAACAGCGGGGTGGCTCAGCCGGGAAAGCTGAAAAGGGGAGTGACGCAGCCGAATCGGCTGCCAAGTTGAAATGCAATCAAATGTGGGAGCAGGCAAGCCAGCTCCCACATTGGTATTGTGGTGATTGTTATCGTTGTGTACGCCAGGAGGAACCATGTCTACCGCTGTTCGCCTTGCCCAACCCTCAGATGCCGAGGGCATCAGCCAAGTCATCCTGGCTGCGCTGCACAGCAGCAACGCGCGTGATTACCCCGCGGATGTGATTGCGCGGGTTGCCGGCAACTTTACCCCCGACGCTGTGCTGGCGTTGCTCCAGCGGCGGGTGGTGCTAGTGGCAACTCAGGCTCAACTGATCGTCGCTACGGCGGCACTGGATGGCAATGTGGTGCGCTCGGTGTTCGTCAACCCGGCGCTGCAAGGGCAGGGCATCGGCCGGCTATTGATGATCGAGATCGAACTGCGCGCCCGTGAAGCCGGCGTGACGGTGTTGAGCGTGCCGTCCTCGCTGACGGCGCAAGCTTTCTACGCCAAGTTGGGTTTTCACAACGTGCGCGACGTGTACCACGGCAACGAGCGCACGTTGGTGATGGAAAAGGCGCTGTTATCCCGCCACCCCATCGGGCCGTATCGCGACCGTCAGCATCGTGCCCAGGTGATTGAGTTATGGCAGCAGGCGTTTGGCTATGAAACGGCCCATAACCTGCCGAGCCTGGCGATTGATAAGAAACTGGCGGTCAATGACGGGTTGTTCTTTGTTGCCACCGACAACAACGCTGTGATCGGTACCATCCTCGCCGGCTATGACGGCCATCGTGGCTGGTTGTATTCGGTGGCGGTACATGCCGACTATCGGCGCCATGGCTTGGGATCGTCGCTGGTGCGCTATGCCGAACAGGCGTTGACGGCGCTGGGTTGCATGAAGATCAACTTGCAGATCACCGGCGGCAATGACGTGGTGGTGGGGTTTTATGAGGCGCTGGGGTATGGGGTGGAGCCGAGGATCAGTATGGGTAAGAAGATCGCCGAGAATATTGCGCCACACTCTTGAAGGCGCAGAAACCAGTGTGGGAGCTGGCTTGCCTGCGATAGCGGTGGGTCTGTAGCCAATATCCTGGCTGACAGATCGCTATCGCAGGCAAGCCAGCTCCCACAGGGTTTTGTGGTGTCGCTGGCTTTTGTAGCTGTTAGACCTTGACGATCCAACCCGCTGGCGCTTCCACGTCACCGGTCTGCACACCGGTCAGCTCTTTGTAGAGCTTCTGGGTGATCGGGCCGACTTCGGTTTCGCTGTGGAACACGTGCAGCTTGCCGTTGTACTGGATGCCGCCGATCGGCGAGATCACGGCAGCGGTACCGCAGGCGCCGGCTTCCTTGAACTGGTCCAGCTTTTCGATGAACACTTCGCCCTCAACCACTTCCAGGCCCAGGCGGGTCTGGGCCAGTTCGATCAGTGACAGGCGGGTGATGCCAGGCAATACCGAAGGCGAACTCGGCGTGATGAACTGGTTGTCGTGGGTGATCCCGAAGAAGTTGGCCGAGCCGACTTCTTCGATTTTCGAGTGGGTCATCGGGTCCAGGTAGATCGCGTCGGCGAAGCCGAATTTCTTCGCTTCCGAACCCGGCATCAGGCTGGCGGCGTAGTTGCCACCGACCTTGGCGGCACCGGTGCCTTGTGGCGCGGCGCGGTCGTAGCCGGAGATCTGGAAGTTGTGCGGCACCAGGCCGCCCTTGAAGTAGGCACCGACCGGGATGCAGAACACCGAGAAGATGAACTCCGGCGCGCTACGCACGCCGATGTTGTCACCGGTGCCGATCACGAACGGGCGCAGGTACAGCGCGCCGCCACTGCCGTACGGCGGGATGAAGCGCTCGTTGGCCTTGACCACTTGCTTGCACGCGTCGATGAACGCGTCGGTCGGCACTTGCGGCATCAGCAGGCGGCCACAGCTGCGCTGCATGCGGGCGGCGTTCTGGTCCGGGCGGAACAGGTTGATCGAACCGTCCTTGCAACGGTAGGCCTTCAGGCCCTCGAAGCATTGCTGGCCATAATGCAGGGCAGTGGAGCCCTCGCTGATGTGCAGCACATTGTCGTCGGTCAGGGTGCCTGCTTGCCATTCGCCGTTTTTCCAGACCTGGAGAAACCGCTTGTCGGTCTTGATGTAGTCAAAACCCAGCTTGTCCCAATTGATGCTCTCGTTACCCATGACACCCTCTATCTCTGGTCAAGTCGGTTTTTTTTCTGGATGGGCGCAACAATACTGCATTCTTGGCCGGTGTGGGAGGAGGGCGGCGGACCATTAACCTCGGCATTGGCTAATCCACCGCTATCGCAGGCAAGCCAGCTCCCACACTTGGAACGCATTCCAATGTGGGAGCCGGGCTTGCCCGCGATGGCCTCGCCACGATTTTACAGGTGCAACGCGTGGCCCAACGCCCGCAACGCCGCTTCCTGCACCGCTTCACCCAGGGTCGGGTGCGCGTGGATGGTGCCGGCCACGTCTTCCAGACGCGCGCCCATTTCCAGGCTCAGGCCGAACGCGGTCGACAGCTCGGATACCCCAGCCCCCACGGCTTGCCAGCCAACAATCAAGTGATTGTCGCGCCGCGCCACTACCCGCACGAAGCCGGCTTTGGACTCCAGCGTCATGGCCCGGCCATTGGCGGCGAACGGGAAGCTCGACACGATGCAGTCCAGGCCGGCAGCCTTGGCTTCGTCCGGGGTCTTGCCGACCACCACCAGTTCCGGGTCGGTAAAGCACACCGCGGGTATCGCCGCCGGGTTGAATTCGCGGGCTTTGCCGCTGATCAGTTCGGCAACCATTTCGCCCTGGGCCATGGCCCGGTGCGCCAGCATGGGCTCGCCACTCAGGTCGCCAATGGCATACACGTTGCGCATGCTGGTCTGGCAACGGCTGTCGATCTTGATCGCCGCACCGTTCATGTCCAGGTTCAGCGCTTCGAGGTTCCAGCCTTGGGTGTTCGGTTTGCGCCCCACGGCTACCAGCACCTGGTCGGTGTCCAGCGCCAGGGTGTTGCCATTGGGTGCACGTACTTGCAACTTGTTGTCGGCAAAGCCGGTGACGCTGTGTTCCAGGTACAGCTTCACGCCGAGTTTCTTCAGGGATTCAGCCACCGGCAGGGTCAGCTCGGCGTCGTAGGCCGGCAGGATGTGCGCCTGGGCCTCGACCACGCTGACGTCGGCACCGAGCTTGCGGTAGGCGATACCCAGCTCCAGGCCGATATAGCCCCCGCCCACCACGATCAGGCGCTTGGGCACTCGGGTCGGTGCCAGGGCTTCGGTGGAGGAAATGATCGGCCCGCCAATCGGCAGCATCGGCAGGTTGACGCTCTTCGAACCGGTGGCCAGCAGCAGGTGTTCGCACTGGATGCGCTGCTCGCCCACCTCGACCGTCTTGCCGTCGATGACCTTGGCCCAGCCGTGGATTACCTGCACTTTGTGCTTTTTCAGCAGCGCGGCGACGCCGGTGGTCAGGCGGTCGACGATGCCGTCTTTCCATTCCACGCTCTTGCGGATGTCCAGGGTCGGCACATCCACTTCAATACCCAGTTGCGAGCCCTGGCTATGGTGCACGGTTTGCTGGAACTGTTCGGCCACATGAATCAGCGCCTTGGAGGGAATGCAGCCGATGTTCAGGCAGGTGCCGCCCAGTGCCTGGCCTTCCACCAGGATGGTCGGGATGCCCAGTTGGCCTGCGCGAATCGCCGCCACGTAGCCGCCGGGGCCGCCGCCGATAATCAGCAGCGTGGTATGCAATGTCTGAGTCATGCCCTTACTCCAGGAACAGGCTGGCGGGTTGTTCGAGCAGGCCGCGAATGGCCTGGATGAATTGCGCCGCGTCCATGCCATCGACCACACGGTGATCGAAGGAGCTGGAGAGGTTCATCATCTTGCGCACCACGATCTGGCCCTTGATCACCATCGGCCGCTCAACGATGCGGTTGACGCCGACGATGGCCACCTCGGGGAGGTTCAGCACTGGCGTGCTGACAATGCCGCCCAGGGCGCCGAGGCTGGTCAGGGTAATGGTCGAACCGGACAGCTCTTCACGGCTGGCCTTGCCTGCACGTGCGGCGTTGGCCAGGCGCGATATCTCTTCTGCAGTGCCCCACAGGCTGCGAGCTTCGGCGTGGCGTACCACCGGCACCATCAGGCCCACGTCGCTCTGGGTGGCGACGCCCACATGCACGGCGCCAAGGCGCGTGATGACCTGGGCTTCATCGTCGTAACGGGCGTTGATCTGCGGGAAGTCGCGCAACGCCACAACCATGGCCCGTACGATAAACGGCAGCAGGGTCAGCTTGCCGCGTGTCGCACCGTGCTTCTCGTTAAGGTGCACGCGCAACTCGTCGAGGGCGGTGACGTCGATCTCTTCCACGTAGCTGAAATGCGCGGCGCGGCGGGTGGCGTCCTGCATGCGCTGGGCGATCTTGCGGCGCATGCCGATCACCGGGATCTGGTGTTCGTCAGTACGCTCGGCATACGGGTTGGCGGCGCTGGCGCCCGTCGCCGGGCCCTGGCGCAAGTAAGCCTCCAGGTCTTCATGCAGAATCCGGCCCGCCGGGCCGGTGCCCTGGACCAGGCGCAACTGTATCCCGGCATCCAGCGCGTGTTTGCGCACGGCAGGGGAGGCCAATGGGCGTTCGCTGGCTTCGCGGGCCACGGGGGCTTGCGATGCTTTCACTACAGGAGCGGGCTTGCTTTCTACTGGCGCCTGTACCGGTTTGGCTTCTGCCACAGCAGGCGCGACCTTCGCAGGTTCCGCAACCACCGGCACCTCCTTGGTATTGCCTGCGCCTTCCACTTCAATGCTGATCAAAATACTGCCCACTGCCATGACCTCACCCGGCTCACCGCCGAGGGAGATCACCTTGCCATGGACCGGCGAGGGAATATCCACCATCGCCTTGTCGGTCATCACATCCGCCAGCACCTGGTCTTCAACCACCAGGTCGCCGACCTTTACATGCCATACAGACAATTCAACTTCCGCGATGCCTTCGCCAATGTCCGGCATCTTGATAACGTGCGTGCCCATTCAGACCTCCATGACCCGTTTCAACGCCGCGCCCACTCGGGACGGCCCTGGGAAATACGCCCACTCCTGCGCGTGCGGGTAGGGGGTGTCCCAACCGGTGACGCGTTCGATCGGCGCTTCCAGGTGGTGGAAGCAATGCTCTTGCACCAGCGAGACCAACTCGGCACCAAAGCCGCAGGTGCGCGTTGCCTCATGCACCACCACGCAACGGCCGGTCTTTTTCACCGACTTGACGATGGTCTCCAGGTCCAGCGGCCACAGGCTGCGCAGGTCGATGACCTCGGCGTCGATGCCGGTTTCTTCGGCGGCGACTTGCGACACATACACGGTGGTGCCGTAGGTCAGCACGGTCACCGCCGAGCCTGGGCGCACGATGGCGGCTACGTCCAGGGGCACGGTGTAGTAACCGTCCGGCACTTGGGCTTGGGGGTGTTTGGACCACGGCGTCACCGGGCGGTCGTGGTGGCCGTCGAACGGGCCGTTATACAGGCGCTTGGGTTCGAGGAAGATCACCGGGTCATCGTTCTCGATGGAGGCGATCAGCAGGCCCTTGGCGTCATAGGGGTTGGACGGCATCACCGTGCGCAGGCCGCATACTTGCGTGAACACCGCTTCGATACTCTGGCTGTGGGTCTGGCCGCCATAGATGCCGCCGCCGCAGGGCATGCGCATGGTCAGCGGCGCAGTGAATTGACCGGCCGAGCGATAACGCAGGCGCGCCGCCTCGGAAATGATCTGGTCGGTGGCGGGGTAGACGTAGTCGGCGAACTGGATTTCGGCGACCGGGCGCAAACCATAGGCGCCCATGCCCACGGCCACGCCGACAATGCCGCTTTCCGAGATGGGCGCGTCAAACACCCGCGAGCTGCCGTACTTGGTCTGCAAGCCTTCGGTGCAACGGAACACGCCGCCGAAGTAGCCGACGTCCTGGCCGAACACCACCACGTTGTCGTCACGTTCAAGCATCACATCCATGGCCGAGCGCAGGGCCTGGATCATGGTCATGGTGGTGGTGGTCATGGCGGTTTCCAGTTCGATACTGTTGTTGTGGTCGTTCATGTCACACCCCCAGCTCTTGACGCTGGCGCTTCAAGTGCTCCGGCATCTCTTTATAGACATCCTCGAACATGGTCGCGGCGCTTGGAATCTGGCCACCGGCCAGGGTGCCGTACTGTTCGGCTTCCTTCTGCGCCTTGACCACTTCGGCTTCAAGTTCGGCACTGACCGCCGCGTGTTCCTCTTCGGACCACTGGCCAATCTTGATCAGGTGCTGCTTGAGGCGGGCAATCGGGTCGCCCAGGGGGAAGTGGCTCCAGTCGTCGGCGGGACGGTACTTGGATGGGTCATCGGAGGTGGAGTGTGGGCCGGCGCGGTAGGTGACCCACTCGATCAGGGTTGGCCCCAGGTTGCGGCGCGCACGCTCGGCAGCCCAGGCCGAGGCGGCGTACACGGCGATAAAGTCGTTGCCGTCCACGCGCAGGGAGGCGATACCGCAACCGACGCCGCGTCCGGCGAAGGTGGTGGCTTCACCGCCAGCGATGGCCTGGAAGGTGGAAATCGCCCATTGGTTGTTGACGACGTTGAGGATCACTGGCGCGCGGTACACGTGGGCGAAGGTGAGGGCGGTGTGAAAGTCCGATTCAGCGGTAGCGCCGTCGCCGATCCAGGCCGAGGCGATCTTGGTATCGCCCTTGATCGCCGAGGCCATGCCCCAGCCCACGCCCTGGACGAATTGGGTGGCGAGGTTGCCGGAAATGGTGAAGAAGCCCGCTTCCTTGACCGAATACATGATCGGCAACTGGCGGCCCTTGAGCGGGTCGCGCTCGTTGGACAGCAGTTGGCAGATCAGGTCCACCAGCGGCACGTCGCGGGCCATCAGGATGCTTTGCTGGCGATAGGTGGGGAAGCACATGTCGTCGATGTTCAAGGCCAGGGCCTGGGCGCTGCCGATGGCTTCTTCGCCGAGGCTTTGCATGTAGAACGACATTTTTTTCTGACGCTGGGCGACCACCATGCGGTTGTCGAAAATGCGCGTCTTGAGCATGGCGCGCATGCCGCGGCGCATGATCTCGGTGGAGACACCTTCGGCCCACGGGCCAAGGGCCTGGCCCTGGTCGTCGAGCACGCGGATCAGGCCCTTGGCCAGGTCGGCGGTGTCGGCGGGCTCTACGTCGATGGCGGGTTTGCGTACCAGGCCGGCGTCGGTCAAACGCAGGTAGGTGAAGTCGGTCTTGCAACCTGGGCGGCCCGAGGGTTCGGGAACGTGCAGGCGCAGCGGTGCATACGGCTGGGTCATGGCTTTCTACGCTCTATCTTGTGAATTTCTTGTAGTGGGCGCGCTAGCTGACAGTCAGTCTTCGGGTAGAAGAAATCTTGTCCTACAACAATCATAGGCGTGGCGTAGAAGAATATTTATCTGTGTTTCATTGCGTCGCCGGCCATTTGCGGATAAAAAAACTGCATAAACATAATAAACAGGTGATTTTGTCTCATGCGCAAACTGGACCGTACCGATATCGGCATTCTCAACGCCCTGCAGGAGAATGCGCGGATCACCAATGCCGACCTGGCCCGTTCGGTCAACCTGTCGCCCACGCCGTGTTTCAACCGGGTCAAGGCGATGGAAGAACTGGGGTTGATTCGTGAGCAGGTCACGCTGCTGGACGCTGATTTGCTGGGGCTGCACGTGAATGTGTTCATCCATGTGAGCCTGGAGAAACAGAACGAGCTGGCGCTGCAGCAATTTGAAGGGGCGATTTCGGACCGACCGGAGGTGATGGAGTGTTACCTGATGGCCGGTGACCCGGATTATTTGATCCGGGTGTTGGTGCCCACGATCCAGTCGCTGGAGCGCTTCATGATGGACTTTTTGACCAAGGTGCCGGGGGTGGCGAACATTCGCTCCAGCTTTGCCCTGAAGCAAGTGCGCTACAAAACCGCATTGCCGTTGCCGGCCAACGGCATCAGCCTGGGTTCCTGATTCAATACGGGGCAAAATGTGGGGCTTGCCTGTGATGACGGCACCCCACGATCCAACTGTGGGAGCTGGCTTGCCTGCGATGACGGCCTGACAGCCGACGACTACCTACCTGACACCCTAACGATCCAACTGTGGGCGCGGGCTTGCTCGCGAAGGCGGCCTGGCAGTCAACACAGTTGAATTGTGTACATATCCATTCCTGCGGTAACGGCCACTTAGGGTTCCGCTTTTACAGCGGGTCACTTTTGGAAGGACCCAAAAG